>JBDKKX010000364.1:0-6105 GCA_039795795.1 Bacteroidota bacterium
TTGTTTTTCACGGCAAGCGCAATTGGAAACCCAAAACGTTGCCTCAATTATATTCCAAGAAATCTGCTCCCTTACACCGCTTTGTTCCCAATTTTGAGATTCCGTGCTTTCACGTAGATGCGATTGCCGACCCCAAAATTCTGGATTTGCCCGATGATACCGCCTTAAAATTCTTATTTTTACTGTTGAAACATGGGAAAGATCAAGTTGCGGTCAAAAAACATTTTCACCATTTTTTTTCTTTTTATGAAGAAAACCCACATTTACATCGTTTTTTAGAGCCATTTGTGCGTTCTTTTAGCGAAATTACAGCTCTGGAACCCGAAATTGTGGTCGAATTAATTGAAAATACGCTTTCACCTAAAACAAAATTTGAAATTATGACAACTTATGCTCAATTTGTTCAAAAAGGCAAAATCGAAGGCAAAATTGAAGGCAAAATCGAAGGTATCCTTGAAACCAAAATTCAAGTGCTTTGGATATCTTGGCGGAAAGGTTTGCCTTTGGCATTCATGATGGATTTAACCGATTTGCCCGAAACGATGGTTCAATTATGGATAAATCGTTTTGAAACGTTGCAAAAATGCCGTTTGGAGCAAAAATCATTGGCAGAAACCGCAAAAGAGGTTCAACTCACGGAACAACAAGTGACTGATTGGTGGGCTTTTTTTGAAAAAGCGGAACAGCAAACCAAGCATTGATGCAAAAAAAAGGTGTGCAACCAACCGATTGCACACCTTCAAATAGAAAAAAAATGTTTTATTGTTTTAAGATTTTAAACGTTTTATCATCTACGTTAATAAAATAAACGCCGTCCGCAAAAGAACTCATATCTAAAACCGTTTGTTCTGCCGTCGGCTCCAACGTTTGTACGAGATTCCCTATCGTATTAAACACTTTCAAAGTATTGGGTGTTTGATTCCCGTATTGAATCGTCAATGTGTTGTGGGTTGGATTCGGAAAAATTTTTATACTCGACTGCTCCACGGGTTTCGCTGTCGGGTCCGATGCTTTTTGCAATGCTTTTATCCCTGTCCTGCCCTTGTAAGCAATACCGTTTTTCACAGTCACCTCCAAACAAACTCGCCCAACGCATTCACAAAGCCCCGCACCATTATCGGCATAAGCAACCATACAAACATTATAAATACCATCTTTCAAATAAGTATGAGTTGTATTTTCTCCATTGCCCCAAGTGCCATCTCCAAAATCCCAATGATAACCGATTATCGGATAAACACTATAGGAATAACTTGTAAAGCGAGCCGCTAATCCTGCCGATTCATAGCCAAAACCTGGTTGTACTTCGCAAGGACATTTATCCACTTTAATCGTGAAAACTATTTTTTGTTCGCCGCACTCGTTCACGTAATACAAAATCGCTTGAAATGTGCCTATTGTCGTGTATGTGTGAGTGGTATTTGCTATATCACTGCTTGTGCCATCCCCAAAATCCCATTTTATATTAGTGATGCGACAAGTTGTATCGGTTATCCTTTCGTAATTGAAGAGATGAGGCAAGCCTACACATCCCGCCTCCCGCACAACAACGGTGGGTACACAACATTTTTTAATCGTGACGCAAGCCGTACCCGATTCCACAGGCAAAAGCGTTTGATTCACATTCACACCATTCATAATATAAGCTGCTTTCGCATTCGCTACAAAACTATTACAAGCCGTTTGAAGACTGGTTGCTCTGCTATCCACCGTGCCTTTAAACACATATTGCAACGTATTCCCAACCAACAACGCATTGGCATTGCCAAAATCTAATTTCACATTTCGAGAAGGCGCGGCACCCGTCCAAGTCGGCGCAGTCGCACCCGCACAAGCGAAATTAAATTCTGGTAAACTGATATTGGAACCCGCATCAAATTTTGTAGTAACGGGCGCGAATGGTGTACTGGATAAAAAGTTCGTAAACATAGTACTAAATTGACTATTTCGACTCGCCGCGCAATTCAACATCCATAAATCATTCGTATTCGCATTCATGGGCAATTTATCAATCATCAAAATATTCCGAAAAGCGGCTGTTCCTGTATTTTTCATGCCCAATCGGTAAAAAATTGCTGCATTCGGTGTGGTCGTATTAGCAACTGCAAATGCACTGTTAACAACGCTATCTTGTTTTTCGAGTTGGAAACCGTGTGTTCCTGCAAGCGAGATAGGTACATTTTGAGTCGTCGCAACGCCCGCCAAATTGCCTCCTTGAACAGAAAATTGATTCAAAATCGTCCCCAAACCTGCGGTATCTCGAATCCGCGCATTGAACTCCACGAAATAGAAAGGAATCCCAGAGGTGCCTGTCAACCCGCAATTCGGATACAAAAAGGCAGCACAATTCGCTTCTATCGGCGGTAAATTCCATTTCAAATTGTTGCCCACATGTGCAGGAGTTACGCCCGTCCAATTCGACGGCGTACCGCAAGGCGCATTATAAGCAGCAGAAGAATAATACGTTTCGCCACCCATATATTGCAAATTGGCATTCAAAACATCCGTCAAATTCGAGCCTGTCATGGTACTGCTGCCAATATTTTGTACCCGCAAACGATACCGAATCACATCTCCTTGAGTATAAATGGCTTTCGGACTGCAAATATCTTTATAAACACAAGCATTTGGAGCAGGTGCATAGACTCCAAAGGAAGCAGCTGCGGATTGTGGCGTTAAAAAAGATGTAGTCGTGGTAACCGTATTGGTAACGGTATTCGGCGCACTGCTATTAATCGTGAACTGAACTGTACACAGTACATATTGCCCTACATTCGTCGTCCCATTCCGAACGATTTTGATGCTATTAATAGGTGTTGCATTATACGTATTGGTCTGTGTGGCGTAAGTGGCAGTTGGAGTCGCGCTGCCATTGACGTACAATTGGACAGAATTGGTCGCTGAAGCTCCTACATTCGTAACCGTGACGGCATTCACCGTGACACCCGTTGGAAAAACATCGCTAAAATTGAAAGTTCCGAAAGGAACCGTTCCTCCATTGTAGCCATAGATCGTGTAACTGCCCGTACAACCGACTGTATTCCCTGCAACATTCACTCTTTTGACAAGCCAAGCGGAGGGTCCGATGTCAGAAATTTTTTCGCGGCGCACTGACGTATTGCTTACGTCGGTATGCGTACCGCACCAAATGCTATTCGTTTGACTTCCTAAATCACCTTTCAATGTTGCCGAATTCGTAACACAAGTTCCTACCGCTAAAGGCGCGTAACGGATTTTCATGCTCAAAACCACTACATTATAACCCGAACCCACTAATGGAGGTGCTGCCGCCGCTAAATTTCCAATATTCCAAGTAATTAAACCCGTTCCAGAAACGGCTGTCGTGCCGACAGATGCGGTCAAAGAACCTGGAATCACAATCGCACCTGCGGGTAATTGGTCTGTGACGACCGCGTTATTCAAATTTAAATAACCGTAAATGCCCACATTTTTAGAAACTCGAATTTCATAACTCACGGTGTCTGAATAAGTTACATTCGGGCAAGTGCCGCCTACATAAGTAGTGCTGGTAGGGCGTTTCCAAACCGACCAAGGATCAGATGCTTTTGCGACTGTTCCGACTTCTGCGGTGCAAACTTCAATAAAACCTTGCGGGGAGCGACCCATCATGCAAGCTCTATTTTTTACCAAAGTCGCATTGCAAGTCGAGCCTGCTGGGAAATGAGCAATAATTTGGAACGAACCCGAACAAGCTAGCGGCGTACTTGTGATCTTATATTCGATTTGCGTACCATTTGAGTTGACGGTTTGAGTAACGGTCGGTGTGCCGCAAACCGAACTCGTTATCACCTTGTCCACGACTAAGGGATTCGGAACGCCATCTATAATGCTAATCCCCGTCGAACCCGCAGGCAAGGAGTAGAAAATCGTGTAGGTGAAAGGCATTCCCGTCAGAACGCTCGAATCACTTACAATTTTGTTTAAAGACGCACCATTCATGGTGACAGGCGTTTGTGCAGGAAGTGTTGCTGCGAGTAGAACGACCAAACACAGCAAACAAGTGCGTAAGGCAAATACAATTGCTTTCATAATTGAATGATTCAAAATAATTGGATAAAATTATATAGATTTCAGAATGTGGTTTCAGATTCTCATAAAAGATTAATAATCAATTTATTATGAGAATTTGAAATCCACATTCCAGAATGTATATAGCCATTTTTAAAAATTTCGCTTTCGTAAGTAAAAGTAGGTAAGCTATTTAGTGTTAATATTTTTAAAAAATATTATTTTTATAAAAAAATAAAGCATTGATAATCAATGATTTGTGTTGAAATATTTTATTTATAAAAATTATTTTGCTAACATTGTAAAGTTTTCAACCTTATACAACTACTCGGAATTATAACCGATACATTTCGGAAGATGTTCACATTAATAACGCTAACTTGCGGCAAGTTTAAAACTTGCCGCAAGTTTTTAGAATTGGAAATCCATTCTTTAGATGTTTTTTTGCAAAAGGTCGAATCTTCATAGCAACTCGACAGTATTCATGTGAAAGTCTAGCGAGGTTCATAAAAAATGGATTCTTAATATTTTATGAACCTCCGAAATCCACACTCCAAAATCGCTTTAATCTATTTATAAAAAAAAACTCAATGGTTTATGCTGACACATACATTCAAAAAAGATTATAATAATGTCGCGATGAAAGTCCTAACGCATAAAAATTTTGGACTGACAGCAGCTGAATTTGAAACCTTGCGCCTTCGCCTACGCGATAAAGGCGATGAAACGTTGGTTCAAAAGATTTTTGAAACTCAATATCGTCCTTGTAGGGATTTGTTGATAAGCAAATATGGCGCGTCTTACGACAATGCGCATGAAGTGGTGATGGATGTTTTATTGAAATTTAGAGAGGATTTAATGTTGGGCAAGTTGAATTATGACAATTTAGCGTCTTTGTTTAAAACACAAAGTTGGCAAAATTATGTCAAATCCAATGATAAATCAAAATATTTAGTGTTTATAGACCCGACCTTGCCGACGGCACATGATTTGGATTTGCAACAAACCGATGATAATATTGCTCAAATCATGGATAATGAGGAAGTTATGAGTGCTTTTCGGAAAGCATTTGGACGTTTGTGCGATCGGTGCAAAGCGTTGATGAACTTGCATTATACAGACGATTTGCAATGGAAACAAGTTGCACAAATGGAGCAGCGTTCCTCAGGCGCGGTGCGCGTCGAAGCGTTAGAATGTCGCAAGAAATTAAAAAGTTATTTTCAAGCGGCATTATAGCGTTTTGGAAATCAACGCTTTCAAAACATATACTTTAAATTTTAAAAACAATAAGAATATGAATGAAATCCAGTTTTACAAAAATAATGAATTATCCGAATCGCAAGAAAAGCAAATCGAAAAATCGCTTTTTGACAAAATGATTCGACAAGATTATGAGCAGTTTTTGCAGGCAAAAGGTTTATATGAACCTTCAAAACCCATTCTTCAGCCTGCAAAACTGCGTTTTTTACCTTTTTTGAAGGCTGCATCTATTGTTTTGATGCTTAGTGGGGCAGGTTATTGGCTCCACAGCACGACGCGTAACCCAGTTGCGGCTTGGGAAATCCAAGTAAATCAAAATCTTGCGGAACAAGAAGAATTGCCACAAACGCGTTTGGATGACAAGCACGATGCGGTGAAACGGCAAGCCTTTCAACAGGCGTATCGCAATCAGGAGTTTGAAAAAGCGTCCTTAGCCCTTCAATCGATGGATGCAAAATCAAAAGATGATTTTTATTATTGGGGATTATGTAATCTGTATTTGTCTAATCCTCAATATATTGAAGCTGTAAAGGCTTTTCAAAAAGCAAGTGAATTGGGAAAAGAAGAAGCCGTTTGGTATATGGCGTTGGCGCAAATTAAGTTGAAGGATAAGTTGGGGGCGCGTCAATCTTTGCAAAAATATTTAGATTATGGTCGGGATTGGAAACGCGTGGAAGCGGAAAGGCTTTTAAAACAGTTGTAAGCGCGCTGGAATTAGGATTAAATGGGATTTTTTTGGGATTAAATGGGATTGATTTTTAGGATTATTGGGATTAAAATCCTAAAAATAATCCCAAAAATCCCAAAAATAAATCC
>JBDKKX010000365.1:0-6081 GCA_039795795.1 Bacteroidota bacterium
TTTTTAGGATTAAATGGGATTGATTTTTAAGATTTTTAGGATTTTGCAGTATTTTAATCCGATAAATCCTAAAAATCTTAGAAATCAATCCCATTTAATCCTAAAAAAATCCGATTTAATCCCAATTCCAGCGTACCACACAACTTAGTTACTTATTATTAAAAACAAAGATTCTATTGATTAGAATTCAATTTTCACCCATCATGAAAAGACTTTTAGGAGGACTATTAACCGTTTGTGCCTTGAATATGCCTTTTGCGTTGTCCGCGCAATCCAATAAATGCGGCACTGCAACCGAAGATTTTAAAATATTAGTGAAACAATTAGAACAAAATAAAGAAACGTTTAAGCGGGGATTAGTCGCGTCTCGCGGTGCTATCACTTATGTTCCTGTTAATTTTTGGTTAGTCGCCAAGTCGAATGGCTCAGGACGCGTTTCAGAAGCGAAAGTATTGGAAATGCTTTGCGCAATGAATAAAAAATATCTGGATATGGATATTCAATTTTACCTGTCGAATGGCAATTTTTTCTACCTTAATAATGATGTCATTTACGAGACACCCGCTGGTTCAAATGGTACAAACTTCATTTCCAATGAAATATATGTTAAAAATAATGGCAGCCGCCATAACGCGCTTAATATTTTTTTGACGAATAATGCCAATAATGAATCCAATATAGGGGTAACAGTTTTGGGTTATTACACGAATCGCACTTTGTCGAATGAGCCTGCTTATTATAATGATTGGGTCGTTATCATTAAAAGTCAGGTCAATGCAGCGCGGGCGGCTACGGTGGAACATGAAGTCGGACATTTTTTCAGCTTGCTGCATCCGTTTTATGGTTGGGATAATCCTGTGACTTATAATCCAAATGGTACAATCAATACCGATTATCGAACCTCAAATGCTTGTGTGAGTGCCGTCGCGCCTGACGGTGTGAACCAAACGGAACGAGTTTCTCGGGGCGCGGACAAAAATTGTGATGTGGCGGGCGACCGCCTTTGCGATACGCCTGCGGATGTGAACTTAGGCTTGGGTTGGAACAATAACTGCAATTACAATGGTCCCGCAAAAGACCCTTTGTGCGTCTCGTATGACCCCGATGAAACCAATATGATGGGTTATTTTGACAATTGCGAAAGCACTTTTTCGCCGATGCAAAAAACAATGGTTCGGACGGACTTATTATCCAATCCCAAAAGAGCTTATTTAAGACCGAATTTAACCCCACAATTGACTCCAATTACGACTTTGCCTACCATTGTTGCGCCTGTGAGTGGTGCTACGACAGAGTTTTCTAATATGGTGCGTTTGGATTGGTCGGATGTGCCAGGGGCAACCGCTTATGTCGTTGAATTGAGCAAATTTAATAATTTCTCCGCCGATATTGCAAAACGAGTGGTGGTTTTCAAATCTCAGTTTGATTTATGGGAACAAACGGTACCTGGTTTTTTGATTTCAGGTCAGCCGTTGACCATTTATTGGCGCGTCACCCCCTTTGGCAATTTAGATGTTTGCTCCAGCGCGACGGCAACCAGTAATTTTATAACCAATTCAAAAGTGGGCGTGCATGAAATCGAACATGTAAGCGAATTTATTGTTTCGCCGAATCCTGTGGCAACAGGTCAATCGTTGGATATTCACCTTTATACCGCAGAAAGTTTCGATGCCCAAGTCAAAATATATAACATGACAGGGCAATTGTTGCAAAATCAACCGATTCATTTTGAAATTGGTCCTAATACTCACCCGATGCATCTTGGAAATTGGAGTAAAGGGATTTATTTATTGACGATTGAATCCGAAAAAGGCGTTTTAAATAAAAAAATTGTCTTGAACGAGTAGGAATTTCAAAAAGTTGCGTAACTTTGCGTCGAAGTCATAAAAATACCACATTTGTCTAAGTCTCCAAAGCGGTTTGTCTAATTAGGCAAACCGCTTTTTTTATGAAAAAATTCTCAGTACGTGACAAAAATATTTTTCGACACAGATTGAACAGATTCCACGAGATTTTCACAGATTTTTTTTGATTTTTAATGCTTGAAATCAAAAAAATCTGTGAAAATCTCGTGGAATCTGTTCAATCTGTGATGAAAAGTATTTTTGTCACGTACTGAGGAAAAAATTATTAAACAAAACTTTGCTAAAATGAAAAAGATTCCAATCTTATTTTTAGGGCTTATGCCCTTGCTGTTTGCTTGTCAGACCTCCAAAAATTTTGTTTACAAAAAAATCCCCAATACGCCACAAGCGGGTTTTGACTTGGAACATTCTGACTCAAAAGCCATTGAAATTGCAGATAAAGTCATGGAAGCCTGTGGCGGTAGAGCGCAATGGGATAATGCCCATTTTTTGCGCTGGACGTTTTTCAATAAACGATATTTGGTTTGGGACAAATATAAACAACGCGTCCGAATTGACTTCATTAATGAAGATATTAAAATGATAGTTAATTTAAAAACCATGACGGGCAGGGTTCAACTCAATAAACAAGAAACGACGCATCCCGATAGTTTGAAAAAATATATTGATATGGGTCAAAAAATCTGGACAAATGATTCTTATTGGTTGGTTATGCCCTTTAAATTGAAAGATTCGGGCGTTACCCTTAAATATTTGAATACTAAAAGCAATTGGTTGGGCATTGAGAATGATGTTTTACAAGTGACTTTTAAAAATGTGGGCGTTACACCAAACAATAAATATTGGGTTTACGTAAATCCATCAAGTCAATTGGTGACGCAATGGGATTATTTTGAAAAAGCAACGGATGAAAAACCCAAAATATCCACCCCATGGCAAGATTATCGAAGTTTAGGGCATATTATGTTATCGGGGAATCGGGGCGATGGCAAATATCTGGCACCAATGGGCGTGTATTTTAATTTACCCGAAACCGTTTTCAATAATTTCGATGAAATTGATTGGAAAAATATGAAGTAAAACTACATTTGCCCCGAATTACACGAATAGTTTGTGTAATTCGGGACAAAATTGGCTATATTCTTTCTATGTGTTTTAAAAAAAGTGTACAAAATTTTTGCAATCTCAAAAGAATCTTTTACCTTCGTTCTAACAAACAATATTTTGAACAAAACGGCAAAACAAACCGTTCCCGCAGATTTGGCATTTTTTTTTAGACCTGACAACTGGAATTCGGATTAAATGGGATTTTTAGGGATTAAATAAGATTGATTTTTAGGATTTATCGGATTTTTCAGCGTTTCAATCGAATGAATCCTAAAAATCAATCTTATTTAATCCCTAAAAATCCCATTTAATCCGAATTCCAGCGCACCGCACAACTTGAATGGACAAAATCAACCTTGCTATTCCCTAATACAAAAAACGATATTTTATATTTTTTTTATTTAAAAACAGCTGAACCTGATGAGGATTAGACAAACTACACGCTTATTTTGTTTACTATTACTGCTATCTCTATTGAGTGTGGCAAGCAAAGCTCAAACGCTCTTCGGCAAAGTGACCGACGCAAAGTCTGGGGAGGGACTTATTGGAGCATCCATTGTGTTAGACGGAACGCAGACAGGCACCATTACCGATGCTTTTGGCAAGTACAAACTATCCTTGCCCACAGGCACATCCAATCCCTTCGTTGTCAATATCACCATGACGGGTTATGTGTCTCAAAAAGTGTCTTCCAGCAACAATACTTCGGAGATAACCCTGAATATTGCCTTGCGCGAAGGGACAACCTTAGGCGAAGTCATGGTAACGGCAAATCGGAAGTCGGAAAACCTTCAAAGAGTGCCGATGAGTATTTCGACGCTCAACCCTGCGGAATTGCGCCGCAACAATTCTTTGGAATTTAGAGATTATGCGATTCGTATCCCGAACTTGGCTTTTGGAACGCAAGGCGGCGGTGGTACGTTCAACGATGGTCGGATGTCGAACCAAATCAGTATCCGAAGCATTGGCGGCACGAATGCAACCTCGTTTTATTTAGATGAAACGCCTTTGCCCGAAACGATTGACCCGCGTATCATGGATATTTCGCGTGTGGAGGTATTGCGCGGACCGCAAGGGACGTTGTACGGCTCGGGTTCGATGGGCGGCGCGGTGAAAGTCGTCACGAATCGCCCCAATGCAGATAAAATGGAAGGCTCCGTTTTGCTGACGGGTGCGACGGTGAAAGATGGAAGCATTGACCACAATATTGAAGCCTTGTACAACATTCCAATCATCAACCACAAAGTTGCTTTGCGGGTTGGGGGATTTAGAGATTATCAATCCGGCATTTTCGACAGGGTCTTGTTGAAAAAATGGGAGGGCAAACCTGCTCGCGTCCTCAACACCAACACGCCTCATCAAACCCAAGATGCGGTCGAAAACATAGATGGCAAAACAAAATATGGTTTCCATGCAGGTTTGGGCATTTATCCGACAGAAAATTTTGAAATGCAGGCAAAAGTCATTTATCAAAATTTGAGTGGGAAAGGTTACGATTTTGCCGACAGTACGGCAAGCAATTTAAAACAAAATCGGATAGCAGGTTTTCCAGAAAGTTTTTCGGATAAGTGGTATCACGCTTCGTTGGTGAATCAATTGCAATTAGGCGTTGCGAAACTGATTTCGAGTACGTCTTATACCAGTCGTCAATTCGACGAGGTGGAAGACCAAACGGAATTTATTTCAAGTGTTCCCGGTTTTACCGCCCCTGTTTTAAGTGATGCGGGTTTGTTTTGGGCAGCAGGTCAACAGCGCGGTGGCGACTATAATAAATTTGTACAAGAATTGCGTTTAAGTACGCAATCCACTTCTCCTTGGAATGCGTCGGTGGGCGTGTATTATGCCGATGAAAAATTAGCAGAATCAGGACAAGGTATCACGGGTTCCAATGGAACGACTGGTATTGCGACTTCTTTGCAAGATTTTGTGGTAGGTGGTGCTTCAGGTTCCAACAATTTATATCGGTTCAAAAACGACGTGCGCACTCGGGAAACGGCTCTTTTTGGAGAATTGTATTACGCACCAACGGAACATCTTAGAATGACGCTTGGATTGCGTGCTTTTGATGCCCAAAAAGAACGGACTTACAATGCAGACGGTTTCATTTTAGCCCCTGAAGTATTCAATACCACCTTGAAATTGCATGAAACAGGCATTAATCCGCGCCTTATCCTCAATTATGAACCCAATACTCGAACGAATTTATACGTATCCGCCTCACGCGGTTTCCGTTTAGGCGGTTTGAATGATGCGATTCCACCTGCATTTTGCAAAGCCGATTTAGACCAATTGAAAGCTGAAGGCGTTGGTTTACCCAAAGATTACAAATCCGATTACATTTGGACGTATGAAGCAGGTGTAAAATCACGGTTATTAGGCGATAGAATGGTTTTGAATGCAGCCGTTTATTACAATGATTGGTCTAATTTGCAACAATTTCGCCGATTGCCTTGTGGATTTGTCTTTACGGGCAATGTAGGACATGCGAGCAGCATTGGTTTTGAAACCGATATTAAAATGCGTTTGATTGCAGGTTTGGATTTAGGTTTGGGTTTGGGTTACAGCGAATCCAGAGTAGAAGCCGTCACCTTAGAATTGGGGGCTAAAACGGGCGATAGATTGCCTTTCGCACCACGTTTGACGGGTAATTTGAATGCTCAATACGCTTGGGACATTGCCAAATCCACCACTGCATACATTCGAGCCGATTTTCAACACGTTGGAGAACGGGTCAGCCAGTTTCCAACAATCGGTATAGACGGCAAACGGGCTGTTGAAAAATGGCGGATATTACCTGCCTATTCGATTTTGAATGCGCGGATTGGAGTAAATTATAAAGAATATGATTTTGCCATCTTTGGCAATAACTTAACGAATGAAGCAGCGAATTTTGGAGATATTAATGCTTTATCCGCAGAATTAGCGGGTCGTCCGCGCTACATGCGCAATCGTCCCATGACGGTAGGCATATCCGCAAGAGCTTTTTTTTAAGAACAAATTTGTAGCTCATCCATACCCAGTGCGTCGAGTGGTTTCACTTGGCGCACTTTTTTTTCCCGCAGATTTCGCGGATGGCTTCGCAGATTTTCGCGGATTTTTTTTCTTTTTA
>JBDKKX010000366.1:0-6073 GCA_039795795.1 Bacteroidota bacterium
TTCAAAAAATATTTCCTGCCAACAACGCTTTTTCAATAAAAAAAAGAGACATTTGTATCGGTTTGACAAATCTAACAAATCGAAAATCGGATAGCTGAATATGACAAAGGAATCTACGCCCCTGTCGGACGACAGAAAAATGGATAATTTAACAGAAGAACAACAAAAAGTATTACATTCTATGCGGGTGAGTCGGATGATTTTGCCGATAACCATTGGATTATGCGTCGTTGCATATATGCTTTATCGACAATATGACCCCGCCGCTTTTCAAAAAATTCATTGGTCGGGACGAACGTTTCTGTGGATAGGGATTTCATTTACATTACTCATGCTGCGGCATCTCGCGTTCGCAACGCGCATGTACATTTTATCGCATGGGCATTTTTCATTCAAAAAGTGTATCGAATTAATATTTATATTTGAATTCAGTTTATGCGTAACGCCGACGACGTTAGGTGGTTCTGCGGTTTCGCTCTTTGTGATGACGCAGGAACGCCTTTCCGCAGCACGCACGACGACCATTGTTTTATATAAAATTGTTTTAGATTCTTTTTTCTTTATCAGCACGTTGCCCTTATTATTTTGGGCATGCGGGGCAAAAATGATTCGTCCAGATATGATAGATGTTTTTGATATAGATTGGCGGGCGCGCATTTTTTACGGTTCATATATGGGGATGGCGATTTATGGCTCTTTTTTCTTTTACGGCTTGTTTATCAATCCGATGTTGATGCGTCGGTTTTTGAGTTGGATGACGACTTTTCCGATTTTGAAACGATTCCATGAAAAAGCGGTGCATTTAGGCGATAACTTGCTTTTAGCGGCAGATGAGATGCGCAATATTGGTTGGCGACGACATTTAGCGGCATTTTTGGCGACCTGGGCGGCTTGGGCATGCAAATTTTTGTTGATTTCGGCATTAATTGTGGGCATTCATAATCCGCCGATAGATTTTCAACATGGATTATTGTTGTATGCACGCTTGCAAGCGATGTTTATTATAATGGCGTTTAGTCCGAGTCCGGGGGGCGCAGGTTTTGCAGAATTTGTTTTTGGCGATTTTTTGAGTGATTTTGTGAATGTTCCGAGTGTTGCATTGATAATTGCGTTGATTTGGCGCGTGATGTCGTATTATTTGTATTTAGCGGCGGGCGCAATCATCGTTCCGAATTGGATTCGGAAAGTATTTTTAGCAAGACCGAAGGATTTGGATTCAAATCCCCATTGAAAATGTTTTTTCTGCAACCAATATTCAATTATTTTATTATTCCAAAAAATAAAAGAAATGGAAAAAGTAAAAGTTTATAATGAAATTGAAGCTTCTTATGCCGAATTAGCGCAAGTATTGTTGCAATTAGGTTATAAAAATACTTCCAATGCTCAATTTTTTCGATTTACATATAAAAAATACAAATCTGTTGTTCAGTTACCGCAACGCATCCTTACGGATATAGTGGTCAAAGCGAATTTAGCCGCTTTTTCTTATCTATTATATATGCAAGGCGTGATTGCCCATATTGATGACCTTGCAAAAGGTATTGAGAAAAATCGTTTGCTAAAATTATCATCCGAAAGCATGATTGTAAAATAGCGGCTTTGAACTTCGGTGAAGTTTTAAACCTTGCCGAAGTTCAAAGTTGTATTACTTAAAATGGCAATTTTTTCACTCTTTTCAACGATTTCAAATCCAAAATCCGTTCTTGAACCCCAAAACTATCTAAGCGATTCCGTGTATTTTGAGCAAAAGTGCGCATTTTAATTCGTTCGGATAAAGGCATTTTTAATACATTTTGAATCGTATCTTCATAAACACTAATTGGTATCGTAAAATATTTGCCTTTCGCCCCATTCGGTGTATAGCGCAAAATGGGCAAATAACGATAATCCATAATCGTAGTCTTCCCTTTCACCTTTTTCACATCGACTTCAAACAAAATCCCGCCTTCCGTATGATCATAAGGTTGTGCAGAGATGAAATTGCCTAAGGAATAAGCGGTCAATTGCGGTTTGTCCTTTTCATAAATCATTTTAATGGGTTGCACGACGTGTGGATGCGCACCCACGACCATATCCGCGCCCGCCCGATGCAATAATCGAGATAAAACCGTTTGTTCTTCATTTTCATGCAATGCGTATTCAACGCCCCAATGCACAAAAGCAATAATAAAATCAGGTTTCATTTTTTTAGCCAATGCGATATCTCGTTGAAAATCAGCGATTTCCAACTCATTGACTAATGCAGGTTCAGGCGTTTTGATACCGTTTGTATGCAGGGTGTAATTGACTAAGGCGAATTTGATTCCTTTTTTGTAAAAAATGAACGGATAATAAATTTTTTTATCAAACGAATCCGCAAAAGTACCCGTGTGCAACAAGTGATTTTTATCCAAATTCGCCAACGTATGCGTGATGCCTTCCAAACCGCTATCGTTGGAATGATTATTCGCCGTTACCAGAATGTCAAAACCAGCATGCGCAATCGCTGCTGCAAAAGTATCTGGACTCCGAAAATTGGGATAACCCGTGTACGGCGGATGTCCGGGCATCGTAAATTCCAAATTGCCCAATGCCACATCCGCCCGTTCTAACACAGGACGGATATATTGGAAACAAGATTCAAAATCATATCGGTCAGGCGCGATTTCGGCAGATTCGATTTGCAACAGTTGACTCATAATATCGCCTGCAAACAGCAATTTCACCTCTGTGGAATCTGCTTCTGCCACAGGTGGTTTAAAAAAAATCGATTTTTCGGGCGTTTTTGCGACACTTGGTTTTGGAAAAGGGCTGTTAAGAAGTTGCCCGCCCGACAGAAACAACGTGACGATGCCCGATAAATAGCATAAACGAAGCATGAGGTAATGTAATTTTCCCTTTAAACGGTGCAGTTCAATAGTAAGGTTCTTAAAAATGTTGTTTTTCAAAATTTGTCATTCCGTAGGAATCGGAAGTTTCCTGCGGAATGACAAAAGTTTCCTGCGGAAGGACAAATTAATCTTTGAATATCTCGGATAAACTTAATGTACTGACTTCTCCCACTTTATTTAAAAAATTCATATCAAGGCGTGCTTGTTCGCCCAAAATCAAAAAAGTAAAATGTCTTTCGCGCACATATTGGTCTAAAAACGTTTCCATATCTGCTTTTGTCGCCGTTTGCATGCGCTCGTACAAATCCTGCCGCGTGTCGTGATTCAAACCTTTGTCCAATAAAGCTCGATAATTCCAATAAACACTGCTCGGCGAAATGCGCTCGGACTCAATTTGTTTTAAAACAGATTGTCGAGATTGTTCCAATTGTTTCGGAACTAAAGGCGGATTTTTAATAATTTCGCGCAAAGCGGTAATCGCCGTAGGCAATTTATCGGGCTGCGTGCCTACAAAGGCTTGATAATGATGAGGATCATCCTGTTTTGCGGGCGAATAATAGGTCGCGCTCGCCGAATACGCCAAAGCACGAGATTCCCGAATTTCCTGAAAAACAACTGAGGATAACCCGCTTCCAAAAAACGCATTATACCAAACCGACATTTGACCTTCAGGCATATTATAATATGGTGTGCCTTTGGAATACAACATCATTTCCGCTTGAACCATCGGAAAATCCACTATCATCACGCGATTTCTATCCGTTTCCAAATGTTGAAAATGGCGATTGGGCAAAATAGGGTCAAAAAACGTTGGAGTCGGATGATTTTTGCGCAAAGTTTCAACAACCTCCGTTATTTTTTTAGGACCAAAATACATAATTCGATGTTCTTGCTGCGTCAACGTGTGGATGCGATGCGTCAATTCATCGGGTTGTAAACGGCGTAATTCGGCGGACGTGATGAAATGTGTAAACGGCGAATCTGCCCCATGTCGAGCGTAATTCAACATGGCATTTTTCAGAATAATTTGTTTATTTTTGCGTTGATTGGCGCGCCGTTGCAAAATATCTTCAATCAAATTGTTTAAAACCTGCTCATCACTTTGCAATTGTTGCAAAAGGTGTTCTAACAAAACAATCCCTTGTTCAAACGATTCGTCCAACCCGCGCAAACTGATATAAGCCCGTTCCGATTGACAAAAAACTTCAAACGTCAATCCTAAACGATACCATTCTCGCTGCAACGCCGACGGCGAATAACGATTCGTACCCAATAATTGCAAATAATTCATGGCTAATGCCATATTTAAATCGGCGTGATTGCCCGATTCAAAGATAAAATATAAATAAAAACTTTTATTCGCATGATTTTTAACGTATTCCAACGTCAAATTCGGGCGAATTTCAGCCCGTTCAATCATTTCCTCAAAATCGACAAAAACTGGTTTCAACGGTTCCGTCGGCTGATTCAACCAATTTTTAGCAAATTCCGATTGTGCCGAACGATTCAATTCCACAGGCGTAATCGGCGGCTTCTCCACTTTTAAAACATTTTCATCAATCCCGCGCCGTTTATAAATAGCCGCATAATTCGTTTTAAACTTCTTCTGCGCAAAATGCATCACATCTTGTTTTGTTATTTTGCATAAAGTATTGATATTCTTAATCGTATCGCGCCAAGCCATGCCATTCGTAAACGAATTCGTCATAAATCCAACCCGATTCGAATTGCTTTCAAAATTTTTAATCCGACTGTATTCAAACTCACGAACCGTCGCTTCCAATAACCATTCTGGAAAATCACCATTTTTCAATTTTTCGACTTCTTCAAGCAACAAATTTTCAACCTCCTTCAAAGTTTGCCCTTCACGCGGCGTTCCACTCATCATAAACAACGAATAATCTTCCCAAATCATCGGCGAAGAACTGCCCCCTAAAATTTTTTGGCTTTGCAACAAGTTCAAATCCAATAAACCCGCCTTCCGATTACACATAATATTGTCTGCCATGCGCAACAATTGGGCATCCCTCGTGTGCACGCCCCCGACTCGCCAAGCCAATTGCACCGATTCCGCCGTCTGACCAAACACTTCCGACCGAATCACACTGCGCCGAACGGGTTTCGCTTCAAACTCAAAAGGCGGCACATCCGCCGGTTCATAATCCCCAAAATACTTTTCCGCCAACTCAATCACCTGATTTGGGTCAAAATCCCCCGCCACAAGGATTGCCATATTATTCGGCACATAATAAGTTTTAAAAAAACGCTGAATATTCACATGAGAAGGATTTTTCAAATGTTCCCCTTTGCCCAGCGTCGTTTGCGTCCCGTAAGGATGGTTCGGAAACAACGATTCCGTCATTTTGTAAAACATTTTACGCCCATCATTGTCCTGACTGATGTTAAATTCTTCATAAACCGTCTCTAATTCGGTATGAAAAAGGCGCAAAGTCACTCCTTTAAAACGCTCCGATTCCAACTGCATCCAACGTTCCAACTCATTGGAAGGCACATCATTCACAAAAACCGTCGATTCACTCGTCGTATAAGCATTCGTAGCCCGCGCCCCTAAGACATTGGACAAACGGTCAAATTCACCTGCGGCAACTGTCTTAGCCGCTTCACAAGACACACGGTCAATTTCAGCATAAATCTCTTTGCGTACAATTGGGTCATTTTCAACCCGATACGCTTCATACAAATCCGAAATTTGTTTCAAAAGCACTTTTTCATTCTTCCAATCTAAAGCCCCAATTTGAGGCGAACCTTTAAACATCATGTGTTCGAGATAATGCGCCAGCCCCGTCGTATCGGACGGGTCATGTTTGCTGCCTGCGCGGACAGCGATGTTGGTAAAAATGCGCGGTTCATCATGATTGACGCTCATATACAATTTCATACCATTGGAAAGCGTATAAATGAGCGCGTTGAGCGGGTCATTGTCTGTCTGTCCAGCCGTTTCGCACTTAAAAGAAGGGGTCTGATGAATTTTTGACATTATTGAATGGATTTTTTAGAAAATCGAGTGATAATGATGAATGATGAATGATAAATGATGAATATTTTAATATTCATCATTTATCATTCATCATTCATCATTGCTCATGGATGACAGATTTTTATAGGATATTGAGGATTTTCTCTGGGAATATTATTTTGAATTTAACTTTAAATAAAAATTAAATTTCAAGAAAAAAGCAGCA
>JBDKKX010000367.1:0-6056 GCA_039795795.1 Bacteroidota bacterium
GTCCCATCTGTGCCAAAAAGTATTTTTGTCACGTACTTCCATTCGTATCACAACTAAATCAATTTCGCTCTTTCGGTTTCAAATTATACCGCAAACTAAAAATATGAGAATAATTGACTTGCGAAACATTGCCAATATTCGTCAAAGCGTAATCAATTGCAACATTGCCTATATGCAAACCCAAGCCCATATTCGGTAAAAAAGCCCATTCTTTTTTAGTCGGATCCAGTTCATTTTTAAATTGTTGGAAATTGCCTACGCCAAAACGCAAAAAAACGATTTTTTTGAAATCAGCTTCCAAACCCAAACGCGGACTAATGCTCACCGCCTGGGTTGAAATCAAAACATTTCTTTTACCATCTGTGGTGGTTTCCAAATTTAATTCTGCTAATAAGCCTATTTTTTCATCCATATTTTTATGATAGGCTGCACCAAGCAATAAAGTCGGTCGAGTGATTTCAACACTACTTTTAGGAATCTCATTATTCGTGCTGGCAAAAACATTTTTTTCTTGGTCGGTCAAAGTGGCAGTCCAAGCATTATACGTTGTTGTAATATCGCGAAACAGGATTCCCAATCGCCAATTTTTTTTCCTGTATTGAATCCCCAAATCCGTTCCAAAACCCCATGCGCCCGCAAAACTTCCAATCACCCGCCGTACCACTTTGACATTCGCACCGATAGAAAGTCCTTTATATTGTTGGGCATACGTTGCAAACAGCGCGTAATCTGCTGCTGAGAATTGAGTCACTTTATTATAATCAATTGAACCATCGGGAGCCACTAAATTCAACGTGTAAGGAATGTTATCAATGCCTAATCGGATGATATTGAATCCAATAACGCTTTTTTTTTGCGGATTAAGGGTTTTGGCAATGCCCAAATAATCGTAAGAAGCAACGCCACTATACAAATTAGCATGCATTGCCCCGATTTGAAGCGGCGCGTCTATTGCTGTCAAGCCCGCAGGATTCCAATAATTGGCATAAACATCCTCCACAGAAGCCGTTTGCGCGCCCGACATGGCATGCGCCCGCGCTCCAACCCCAATACTTAAATACTCATTGCTATATTTTTGCGCGCTCAAATGCGCTATCGTCAAAAGGGTTATCGTAAAACTGTAACTTGATTTTTTGAACATGTTGTTGTGAATGAACGGTGAAATAGAATTGAAAATCAGTTATCAAACGTTGGTGCAAAAATTGCGATGACAAAAGTAGGCAGATTTAACATTTATTCATTACATTGGTCGTTTTTTTAACGATAGTCGTCTTACAAATCTATCTTTTTTGGGTCCATCCGAACTATTTTGTCGTCTAAATGGTTCAAGGATTGATTCATTCAAGGATTTTCATTTAAAAAAATTACAAAATGACAAACGAGCAAAAATTAGAAAAAGCAAACGAAATTGTGAGAAACAGCGTCGGTTACGCGATGAGCGCGGGATTAGTGCCAGTGCCGATATTGGATATTGCGGGGGTTTCGATGGTTCAATTGAATATGTTGCGCCAATTGGCGGGTTTATACCAAATTAATTTTATGGAATCGCTGGGTAAAACCTGTATTTCTGCAGTTGTTGGAGGCAGTTTGGCGCGAGTGGGTTCCAGTTTATTCAAATTTATTCCTGGGGTTGGGACGATTTTAGGCGAAATCAGCATGGCTGCTTTTGCAGGTGCATCGACTTATGCGATGGGTCAAGTTTTCATCCGACATTTTAAAAATGGCGGCACTTTTGAAGATTTCAATACGGATTTATCCAAAAAAGTCTATGAAGAGGAGTTGAAAAAAGGAAAAAATATGGTTGCAGAAGTGAAAGACGAACAAAAAAATGGCAAAGCTAAAGAAGAAACGCCGCCACCACCATCATCGGAAAAGGTAGAAGACCCTTTTGAAAAAATTCGCAAATTAGCCGCGATGAAAGCAGAAGGGATTTTAACGGACGAAGAATTTCAAAAACAGAAACAACGTTTGTTGGATAAGTTATAAAAAATAAAGTTAAATATTTGGCAAGTTTAGACATTTGCCAAATATTTTTATTTTGAGCGGTGGCAATCCCAAAGTCATCCTTAGATTGCTTGCCTTTGTAGAAGTACTTGTTATTATTGTTGCTGCCTGCGCTAAAACTTGCCCTATCACCATTCCCATTAATATGGATACAGCTCGGGCGAAAAAAAATATGTATTTTTATTTTGAAATCCAACTAATTGATTACCTTTGTATTCGACAGATTGCATGCGAATCCAAATTTAATTAGCATTGGATTGACTTGTATGAAAAAAAATTATATTCATTATTCAAACTCAACATTAAAGACATGAAACAACGTTTCATACTTTCTCTTGCTTTGGGACTGGGCATTGGTTACGCGCCTCTTTTTGCTCATGGTCTCCCTGCGCTCAAACCAACACTGGTGCATAAAAAAAAGGTTGCTGAAACCATTTCTGGAAAAGTAACGGATGCAAAAGGAGAATCTCTTGTAGGGGTTTCCGTTTCTGTGAAAGGAACGACGAAAGGCACTTTAACCGATTTAGATGGCAACTTTACTTTGTCTGCTAATGTAGGTGAAGTGTTAGTTTTCACTTACGTCGGTTACAAAACCAAAGAAATGCCTGTGACGGGTGGTTTGTCGAATATAACGGTTCAGTTAGAATCCACCACTCAGGATATTGGTGAAGTGACGGTTGTAGGGACACGTTCCAGCAAACCGCGCACGGATGTTTCTCGTCCTGCGCCAGTGGATGTATTGAATGCCAAGGATTTACAATTGACGGGTCAAGTCGATTTGGGGCAAATGGTTCAATTTACATCGCCTTCGTTCAATTCTGCTAAAAATGGTATCAATGGGGTTGCCAATTACGCAGACCCTGCTTCTTTACGCGGACTTTCGCCCGACCAAGTCCTCGTTTTGGTCAATGGCAAACGCCGTCATCAATTTTCTGCCCTTAATTTAAATGTAACAGTGGGCAAAGGGACGGTTGTAACGGATATGAATACGATTCCGTCTTTGGCGACAGAACGCATTGAAATTTTGCGCGATGGCGCGGCGGCACAATATGGTTCGGATGCGATTGCAGGGATTATCAATATTGGGTTGAAAAAAGGCGTGAATCAAGGAAGTTTCAAAGCGCAATATGGTGCGACAGGCGAAGGCGATGGTGGCAGTTATTTGGCTGCGCTCAATTATGGTTTTAGTTTAGGCAAGCCAGGCAGCTATTTGAATGCGACGTTGCATTATCAATTTTCGGGTGGAACCGACCGTTCGGACAATTACAGAGGACGTATTTATACCAAATCATCGGCTTCTTGGGGATTAGAAGATACTGCTCGGATGGCAAAAGGCGTTTGGTCTGGTACAAATGGTACAGGATTCAGCAATTTCAAAGTCAGTCAATATGGTAGTAATCAAACCACCGCTTATCAAGGTTTTGTGAATTTGGGTTATCCGATTGATGAGGAATGGTCTTTCTATGGTTTTGGTGGTGGTTCTCAAAAGCAAATTAAAGCAGGTGCGTTTTTTCGCCTTGCGGAACCAAGCGATGCCAATTCTAATCCATCCCTTTTTCCAAATGGCTATGCACCCAGTTTACCGGGTGCAACTTTGGATTATTCGGGCGTTGTGGGTTTGCAGCGCAAGACTAAAGAAGGTTGGAATATGGATTTCAGCACAGGTTATGGTTACAACTATTTGGATTTGTGGGCAAATAATACGACCAATCCATCCATGGGCGCGGCTTCGCCGACTGATTTTTATGTGGGCAGAAGCGCGTTCGGACAACGGACAACTGAAATGAACTTTTCAAAAGCATTTGAAAAGCTTTTTGACGTAAAAGATTGGAATATTGCGTTTGGCTTGCAACATCGAATAGATGCTTTTCAATTGACGGAAGGCGACCCTGCTTCTTATGCAGTAGGACCGTTGAAAGCATCCCAAAACAAAGCCCCTGGTTCAAGCGGTCGTCCGGGTATTGCATTGGATGATAGAGCAGATGCGAAACGTTCTAATATTGGGGGTTATGTAGATGTAGAGGTGGAGCCGACCAATCGTTTATTGTTGACAAGTGCGGTTCGTTACGAAAATTACAGTGATTTTGGGGGCAACTCTACTGGAAAAATCGCAGGTCGTTATAAATTGACAGAAAATGTGTCCATTAGAGGGTCGATTAACAAAGGTTTCCGCGCCCCTTCTTTGCAACAGATTTTCAATAGCGGAACGACTTCAACGGTACAAGCGGGTGTAATTCGCCTGACTAAACAATTGCGGAGCGATGACCCGCGTTTAGCGCAAGTCGGTGTTGAAGACCCAAAACCTGAAATTTCTTGGAATTTAAATGGCGGTTTGACGGCAAAACTAAGTGGTGCTAAAAATGCAGCAGGTACAGAATATTCGGAAACGTTATTTACGTTGGATGCTTATCAAATTGACATTGCGAATCGGATTATCATTTCGGAAGCCTTGTCTATCGCCAGTATTCCTGCTTTGAAAACCCGTTTTCCGGGCATTGAAGAGATTTCGTTTTTCACGAATCATTTGAGTACACGCACACAAGGAATTGATTTGGTCGTTTCTAACAAATATATGTTTGATAATAACCATATTCTAAATACAAGCCTTGCATTAACGAATAATTCAACGACGATTACAAGCGTTAAAGCAACGCCAGATTCGCTTAAAATGGGTGCCTCTTACAATGTTTTGATGATTGATACGGTGAGTCGGGCGTTAATTGAAACGGCACAACCGCATACAAAGGTTCTATTATCTGTTGGTTATCAAGCGGGTAAGTGGAATACGAATGCGCGTTTGACGTATTTTGGCGAAGTGCAAGCATGGGAAAAGCCAGCAGGCGGCTTCCATAGAACGCAAATTTTTGGTGCAAAAACGTTGGTCGATTTATCCATTGCTTATAATATCACGCCTAAAATGAATATTACGATTGGCTGCAACAATGTGGGCAATGTGTATCCCGATAAAGTGTATAGCAATTATTCGTCTTATTCTGGTGGGCAAGTGCCTTATACGCGGAATGCGAATCAATTTGGATTCAATGGCTCGTTTTATTACGCCAATGTGAATGTTAATTTCTAATCTGAGTGAACGAAATAAAATTTGTAGGATTTAGACCCAAAAAGAGAGAAAACAAAAAAAAATGTAATTTTTTTTTGTTTTCTCTCTAAGAAGACCCCGCAGGCGGGGCTTCTCAGAGAGAAAAAGAAATTTTTTTTGCAAAAAAATTTCTTTTTCTCTCTTTTCGGGTTTAAATCCTACAAATTTTCTTTCGCTCAACCCGATTCATCCTTATATATGTCCAATTTAATTTTACTACCCATAAGCCTGATGGCAGGATGGCTCTTTCATCGGCTCAAAATCCTGCCAGATAATGCACCTCAAACGCTTAATGGATTGATAATCAATCTTTTTTTACCTGCTATCACCTTGCGCCATACCGTTGAAATGCCTGTTCATGCAGCCTATTTATTGCCTGTATTATCCGCTTGGTTGGTTTTTGGAGGTGCGTGTTTATTCTTTTGGGCTTCGCGGAGATGGACTCAATTCGACCGTTCCACTTTAGGCGCGCTCATGGTAACAGCAGGAATTAGTAGTATTTCATTCGTAGGATTTCCTATTTTTGAAATGCTTTATGGCGCGGAAGGGTTGCAAATGGGTATTATGATGAGTTTGTGCGGGACATTTTTAGTTTGTTCTACGGCTGGTATTGCCATCGTTGAAATTTACACAGATACAACTGGCTTGGTGAATTGGAAAAATATTCTTAAAAGTATGTTTCGATTTCCTCCTTTTGCTGTATTTTGTATTGCTTTTGGGTTGCGTTGTGTGGGGTATCATCATTCGGTTCTTGTCGTTGATTTTTTGCAAAAATTGGGTAGCCCTATGAACGTTATTGCCTTATTTAGCATTGGGTTTCAAAGTGATTTTTCATGGAATAACAAGGGTCATATCAAGGCATTACGCTGGGGGCTTTTTTATAAATTGATTATTGCGCCACTATTGGTATGGACAGTTTATATTGTCCTTTTGAAGCAGCGCGGAACCAGTG
>JBDKKX010000368.1:0-6042 GCA_039795795.1 Bacteroidota bacterium
AGATTTTTTTTAATTTTAAGCATTGAAAATAAAAAAAAATCTGTGAAAATCTCGTGGAAGCTGTTCCATCTGTGCCTAAAAGTATTTTTGTCATGTACTGAGTAGATGCAGCTATCGAACTCACATTATTATATAAATGGCTCACATATAATCCACGCTTTATCAATCTTCTCCGCGCTTTGTGCAATCTTTTCAGCCGCTTCTTCTAATTGCGTAGCTAATTTAATCCTGCCTCGATTTCTATCTTTTAAAGCATCGTTTTTGATTTTCAAAGACAAATGAAGTAAAAATTCATTTAATGCGTCATATCGCAAATCGCCTATTTCATCTGCTAATGCTTGCAAAGGATGCCCTTCAATCGTTGTTTTATGAATCATGTTAATTTTTAAACAGAATAAAATATTTTTATTTTTTTATTTTTTGCCAATCCGCAATTTGTTGAACTGACACTTCCAATGATTTAGCAATAATATCTACAGACAAACCTGTGGCAAGCAAATTATTCATTAGTTTAATTTGATTTTTTTCTAACAACAATTTACTCCGTTGTTGTTCTTGCTCCAACAACTTTTTCTGTTCTTTTTCCAATTTTTTAGCTTTTTTATGCTCTTCTTGGAGTAATTTTCTTGCCAAAATCCGTTCTTGTTTCTCCTTTTCCAACAATTTTTGAGCTTCTTGTTTCTCCTTTTCCAACAATTTTTGAGCTTCTTGTTTCTCCTTTTCCAACAACTTTTGAGCTTCCAGTTTTTCCTTTTCCAACAACTTTTGAGCTTCCAGTTTTTCCTTTTCCAACAACTTTTGAGCTTCCAGTTTTTCCTTTTCCAACAACTTTTGAGCTGCTGCCGCAGATTTGGCTTGTTCTATTGCTGCTTGTCGCTCTTGTTCCAATATTTTTTGTATGACACGCGTTTCATACAAAGCTGCTTCAGTTTGGTCTATCGCCGCATATCTTTTGGCTTGCTCTGCTTGAATAAGCGCGTCATACTCTTTTCTGATAGGTGCTGTAATTTCATCATAGATTTCCCAGTACAAAAATTGGCGTTCTTCCGCTTTTTGTACGGCTTCACCCAATTTTTTGGCTGCACGATAAGCTTCTTCGCCCATCTCTTTGATTAAATCTTGATTGTCTGCGTGACCGACCGATAATCTATTCATCATTTGAGCAAAAATTAAATGATTGGAATATTCGTCAAAATCAGATGCCTTATTATTCGGATTGCGCGTTTTTTCTGCAAACTCGAACCACTTTACATAAGGAGCAAACTGTTTATTTTTAACGACGTTGGGTTGAAAAACAAAAATTAGGCGATTTTTCTCTAAAAAAGATAATTCACGACGATCCACCTTGGGATGTCGAAACAAATCCGCCCGCCGAGCCTCTAAGACACTTTTAGGCGATTCCCACAAAGTATTATCCCTCACAAAATCGGCAAAAGCCTTCGGATAAATATTATATTCAATATAATCCGACTCCAAATCAAAATTATCTTGCGCCATCCAAATAATCGTAATGACAGGTTCTAATTCTGAATAATTTCGAGTTCGATGTTCTCTCCCTTTGGCATCTTTGACAATCGTTTCTTTAATGGTCTCTAATTGTAACGCCGTGTCCAAACAATGGTACAAATAGAATCGTTTGATAACATCTTGCTTATAACCTTGCTGCATTTCAACAATCACATACTGATTATTGATTTTGCACCGATAATCAAACCGAATTAAAGCGGCTGCATTGGTTATTTTGCGGTCAGTGTCCAATTTTTTAATGAAGGTTATTTCTACATTTAACATATCTTGTATAAATGCTTTGGCAATATCTTCACATTCAAACACTTTTTTAAACGGCTCATCCAAATTAAGGGGTACTAAATACATTTGTTTTTTAAACAATTTGTAAAATAATTGATTTATAAGTACGCTTATTTCAATTATTTTGTTTTCTCATTATCGGTTCTGTTAAAATCCGAAGCCAATGTACGAGTATTTGCAAACAAATGCAAGTGTAACCCTTATTTTTATTACAATTTTATGGTTGGTGCTAATATTTCAAAACAAATATTTTCAACAATAGGTTTGAATTTAAATAACACATTGTTCTAACGTTTTCAAATAAGCTGCGGAGATGTCCGTACCAATGCCAATCGCTTCGGGCAACGTAACTTTACCGCCTTTTTCATAAACCATGCCGCCTAAAATCGGGTCTTCTGCCAACATCAAAGGACTATCCAAGTCAAAATGAACGATATTGCGCCGCGCCATGACTATATGCGTCAACGCCGTTATCCCCAAACGACTTTCCGAAAAACTACCCGCTTGCGACGGAATACCGGACGCATCTGCAATCGCAATAATGCGTAAAGCATTGAAAATCCCACCCGATTTGCTCAATTTGATATTAAAACAATCACAGGCTTCTGCGGAAATCAATTGCATTGCATCTATATGGTCGCATAACGCTTCATCTGCCATAATCGGAATCGGGCTTTTTCGGCGCAGATTTGCCAATCCCTTCATATTACGATAATGAATCGGTTGTTCACAATGCTCAATATCCAAATCCGCCATCCCTTGTAATGCCAAAATTGCTTCCATTTCCGTCCAACCTTGATTCGCATCAATCCGCAAAGGCATCGTTTTTCCAACCGCTTTTCGGACGGCTTTGACGCGCTCAATATCTGCCTGTGCTCCCCGCCCTACTTTCAATTTTATCGCTTCAAAACCTGCTGCTTGAAAGCGTAAAGCATTGTCAACCATGGTTTTAGGTGTTCCAATACTCACAGTCATATCCGTATGAATCAACCGATTATTTTCGCCGCCGAGCAAGGCATAAAGCGGTAATTGAGCCACTTTCGCGCTAATATCGTACAATGCCATATCAAAAGCACTTTTAATACAACGATTGCCTACCAAGACTTTATCCATATCCCAAAGACGGTTTTCGATGGCTAAAGGATTGGTATTTTGGAGGGTTTTTGCCAGCAATTTAGCAATCTCGAAAGCACTTTCTTGGCTTTCCCCTGCAATCGTTTTGTAAGGCGAGCATTCGCCAAGACCATAAATACCTGTATCTGTCCAAATTTTAACAAGGACATTTTCGGCATGCGTAATCGTTTCCAATGAAATGATAAAAGGTTCTTTCAATGGAATATTAAGTTTGAAAATTTCTATTCGACTGATTTTCATAAATTCACGTCTTTTATTCTGAAAAATGCTCTTTAGAAGCAATATAATTTCCAAGGACAATACATAATATCAACGAAATCAACGCCGTATGCCAACTAACGCCAATATCTTTATACTTATCCAAATCCGTCGGCTTAATTTTCATTGCAAACATAGCAATTACTTGTAATCCATTGTTCAAAAAATGGATAATCACAGGAATCCACAAATTGTTTGTCCAATAAAACAAATATCCGAGCAATGCCCCCAAAATCATGCGCGCCAAAAAGCCTTCAAATTGAAAATGGATCGCGCTAAAAAAAGCGGCAGATAACCAAATAGCAATATGATGATTTTTAATCATTCGAGTAAATTGTTGCTGAACAGTGCCTCTAAACAGCATTTCTTCCCCAATTCCGGGGATAATTGCCACTAAAAACACGGTAAAAATCATTTGTAAAGGCGTATGAACATCCAAAAGACCTTTTAAAAGGGCTTCATTGCTTTGTTCCATGACGTGCATCCACTCAGGCAATGGGATTTTCATATTCATTTTATACGCATATTGTACCAAAGGCGAGCTCACCAACAACCATAAAAAGCCCCAACCAATCGTTTTTAACATGGGTTGTTTATCCATTTTTAATAAAACAAATAATTTATCTTTTGCCACAACCCATGCCGTCAGCAAACTCGGCAAAATAAAAATGAACAAATGATTGATAAAAATAATACCTCTTTGAAAATTGGGGTCAGCTCCAATAGCGTTATGTGATAATACATTTTGAACCGTTTGAAAATTCATGCCGAAAAAATATCCATAACCAATCATTGCAGCACCCGCAAGCAGTTGAAACAAAGCAAAAAAAACCAAAAATATCGCAAAAACGCGTACTGGACTTGCCATTTTAGGATGCAGTTCGTCCGTATTTTTATCTATAATATCCATTGTAAATGTCGGTTTTAAACTTAAAATTTATTTTTCCACATCATACTTTCCACTGGTTTCGAGGAAATGTTGTTGTATTTCGCACTTGTTTTTTTATTATAAAATTTTTCCACAATTCCATCTATTTGAAAATAAATGAGTTGTGCAATTGGCATCCCCGCATACACGCGCACAGGTTGCACGCAAGAAATTTCCAAAGTCCAATGATTGCAAAAACCAACATCGCCTTTTCCTGCCGTCGCGTGAATGTCAATGCCCAAACGACCTGTACTACTTTTTCCTTCCAAAAACGGAACGGTCGTATGCGTCTCCGTATATTCTTCGGTCGCACCAAGATACAACGTACCAGGTTGTAGCACAAAACCTTCGGGTCCGATTTCAAATTCCTCAATCGTATTATGCTTTTTAGCATCCAAAACACGGTCTTTGTAAGCAGCTAAAAATCTTCCTAAATGCACATCATACGAGTTTGTACCCAAACATTCGGCGCGATAAGGTTGAATAACAATATCTCCACTATTAAGATATTCCAGTATTTTTTTATCTGTAAGTATCATATTATAAACAATTTGCGCTTTTAAAGGCAATTTTTTGATAAACTATTTTTGAATTGCGATTTTATCCGAAAAATTAAAATCTTCTTCTTCTGAATAAATCGCATAAAAGTAAAGACCATTTGTTAAAAACAAATGACTTGGTAAAATAATTTTTCGCTCATTCGGTTCAATATTTTTCCGAAAAATGGTTTTTCCCGCAGGGTCAGCAACTTGCAATTTTAAATCTTTTGTTTTTAAATCCGCCGATAACTCAATTGTCACCAAAGAATCACTCGGATTCGGATAGGCTTTAATCAACGCGCCTTTGGCTTCATTGGATTCCGTTTCCGATAATAATTGACATAAATCAAGGGTATAAAGACTGGCAGGATTCGTACTTTCTTTTTCACACGTCATATATAATTGACAATTATCCACAAAACCAATGCCTTCGCGTTGCAAAATAGGTAAAATATTATATTTCCTAACACGACCTTTCCAAAATGCTGTTCCGCTAAAATCCGAAAAAACAAATAACCTTCCGTAGGTTAATAAAACTACTTTTGTTTTATCGGGACTTATCGCCGCGCCTGTCACTGCGCCATAAAATTTCCAACCTGCATCTGTTGGCAGCACATACACTAATTTTGCAATATGATTACCTTCCCGATTGGGAATTGCATAAATACGGGTTGAACCTGTGTAAGGTTTTGTATCAAAATCTTTGGTAAAAATGTAAATGGAATCTGAAAAAGCAAGCATCGCCTCCGCATCAAAATAGGCTTTTGACGCAATCGGTGGAAATGCAGTTTGGTCTTCGTACTTAAATCCAATCCGTGTTGCTGTAACCGAATTACCCGAATGATTGAAATTCAACACTTTATAGATAGCTAAATCTTGTCGCCGTTCATCATTATTACCAAAATCACCAATATATAAATGCCCTTGCCCATCTAAACAAATTTCTTCCCAATCTATATTCGGCTGATTCTTAATTTGTACCGTTTTTAGTAAATTGCCCAGCGTATCGACTTGATAAAGGGCAGGTTCATTGTCACCATCATTCATTGACCAAATTAAATTTGGAGATTGCACAATAAGTCCAGAACTTTCTTTTAAATTTTTAGGCAAAGTGGTCATCCGACGCGGCGTAACAAGGAGATTTTGTGCAAACAAAGGTTTGGAAAAGCTGAACATTATACTGATCCAAAATAGGTTTTTCATAGTGCATTTGCTCATAAATCAAGGTTTAAACAAAATGTAAGATATATTTTTTAATCCATTGCCCAAACCATCAAACTACTATCATCACTTGCTGAAATTAATTGATTATCCATCCATAATAAATTATTGATAGAATGAATATGGCAACCATATCGAATCGTATCAATGACT
>JBDKKX010000369.1:0-6035 GCA_039795795.1 Bacteroidota bacterium
TTTTGGTTTTTCATCCGTCCATTTAACGTTTATTTAACAGTTCCTTAACATTTTTAACTATAAATCTCTTTGTATGCTAAACTTTCTCGTTTAACGCTATAAAGATATTTGAATGATTCAGTATGCAATGTTAATAGATTGTTAATATAATGTTTTTTCGTCAAATAACATTTAAAAATGCAAAAATAAGCGGTTTGACGGATTTCAAAAAAAAATAACTTTGATTTTACAAGATTATCATACCTTTGCTTATTCATACATAGTCTAAATAAAAAATGGCTATCCTTTTACGAAAGAAAGAAGGGATGAATTTAAATTTTTGAAATATAATTCCTATTTTTCAAAAAAAAACAATATAAAATATTAAAAATATATTTTCACAAAAGAGATTGCCTACTCAATCATTTGTTTAAAATTAAAAAATATTATCAAAAATGACTCTAATTGCATCGCTTGCGGAATTGAAAAAAGGAGAAAATGGCATTTTAACCGAATTTTTAGACCATCAAATCGCTTGTAAATTAATGTCGATGGGCATTTTACCGGGGAAGGCAATTGCTTTGATACGGCGTGTACCGTTTGGCGGCGGGCTGTATGTGCGGGTTGCAGGACAAAATTTTGCCATTCGAGAAGCGGAAGCGCGCACTATCCTCATTGATAAAATACCTGAAAGTTTATTGATTTGATATTGTTAATTTAACGTTATGAAGATGCAAAACGGCTGTTCATTTTTATAAACATGTTGGTTTTGTATGATTTTTATTCAAATAAATCAAGATTGGAGTGGCTGGAATTAGGATTAAATAAGATTTTTTTGGATTAAATGGGATTGATTTTTAGAATTTTTAGGATTTCAAATATTTTTAAAAATCCTAAAAATCAATCCCATTTGGATTAAATGGGATTGATTTTTAGAATTTTTAGGATTTCAAATATTTTTAAAAATCCTAAAAATCAATCCAAATGGGATTGATTTTTAGAATTTTTAGGATTTCAAATATTTTTAAAAATCCTAAAAAATCCTAAAAATCAATCCCATTTAATCCAAAAAAAATCTTATTTAATCCTAATTCCAATGTGCCAATATATTTATAAATAGCGGACTATCATGGAATTAAAAAAAAAATTTACATTTGCTTTGGTTGGCAACCCCAATGCAGGTAAGTCGTCTGTATTCAATCAATTAACGGGATTGCGCCAAAAAGTAGGTAATTTTCCTGGGGTCACGGTTGATAAAAAAATGGGTACGGTCAACTTACCTGACGGTCAGTCTGTTTCATTGATAGATTTGCCGGGCGCGTATAGCCTTTATCCGAATGCGCAAGATGAGCGCGTCGTATTAAATATTCTTGCCAATCCTGCGGACCCTGTGTATCCACACGCGGTGGTCTATGTGGCGGATTTGACGCAATTTGAACGACATTTACTGTTGTTAACGCAGTTAAAAGATTTAGGCTTTCCGTTAATTTTGGCTATCAATATGATTGATTTAGCTGAAAAACAACACATTACATTAAATCAAAACAGTTTATCTGAAACAATTGGTTTGCCCATTATTTTGCTAAATGGTCGAACGGGAGATGGCATTGAAGCCCTTAAAACGGCGATGTTGGATTTGATGGAAAAACAGCCGTCCGTACAAATTCCCAAACCGTTTTATCAACCGACGTTGATTGAAAAAAATACGATAGAACGAATTCGGTTAATTCTGCCCGTTCATTCCAATTATGGTGCAATTTTATGGGCGCATCATTTTGGAAAACTGCCTTTTTTGAGCCAATTCGAGCAAAATTTGATTAAAAAAATAGTCCTTGAAACGGGTTTTGAAGATTTGCGCCTTCAAATTACAGAAACCTTGCAACGGTTCAATTCATTACAACCTATTTTACAAAAAAATATTTCAAAAAAAGACACTTCAACGAATATAAACAATTCATTCTCAACGAATTGGACAGACAAAATTGATAAAATTGTTACGCATAATGTGTTGGGTCCGTTAATATTTTTTGCGGCAATGTTTTTTTTATTTCAAGCCGTTTTCTCATGGGCAACCCCAATCCAAGATTTCATCGAAGGTAGTTTTGCACAATTAAGCATACTTTTGAAAAAAACACTACCCACTCATTGGCTTTCTGCTTTATTCACCGAAGGTATCATTGCTGGATTCAGTGGTGTTTTGGCTTTTATTCCGCAAATAGCCATTCTGTTTTTTTTGATTTCGATTTTAGAAGAAATTGGATATATGGCGCGTGCGGTATATTTGTTTGACCGTGTCATGCAACGTTTTGGGCTCAATGGACGCAGTATTGTTGCATTGATTTCAGGAGGCGCGTGTGCGATTCCTGCCATCATGTCCACTCGGACGATTAGCAATCGCAAAGAACGACTTATCACTATTTTGGTGACACCGCTTATCAGTTGTTCGGCGCGGATTCCAGTTTACGCGTTGTTAATTGGGTTTGTCGTGCCGCCCGATAGGATTTGGGGCATTTTTAATTTGCAAGGCGTTGTGTTTGCTGGACTTTATTTATTGAGTGCCGTTTCCGCCTTGGGGAGTGCATGGGTTTTCAAGAAAATCATAAAAAATGATGAAACCGCCTTTTTAGCGATGGAATTACCCGAATACAGAATGCCGCTTTGGAAAAACATTCGCAATACAGTTATACATAAAGTATTGGCATTCATCACAGAAGCAGGTAAAATTATTTTAATGGTTTCTGTTGTATTATGGTTTTTAGCCAGTTTTGGACCCAATGATGCCATGAGTAAAGCCTCCGCACTTGCCAAAACCGAAGCTACTGAAAAGTATTTTGATGCCGCGCAAACGGAAGCCTTAATTGCGGCGCGCAAAACAGAGGCTTCTTATGCGGGGCATTTAGGTCGTTTTATGGAGCCTGCGATTCGCCCTTTGGGTTTCGATTGGAAAATTGGCATTGCATTAATTAGTTCTTTCGCAGCGAGAGAAGTTTTTGTAGGCACGATGTCCACGATTTACAGCGTCGGCAGCAATGCGGAAACTTCGATTCGGGAAAAAATGCGACAAGATACGCGGCAAGATGGCTCTCCTGTTTATACGATTGGGACAGCCGTTTCGCTTTTGATATTTTATGTTTTTGCGATGCAATGTATGAGTACGATGGCAGTGGTGCGGCGGGAAACGGGCAGTTGGAAATGGGTTTGGATACAATTTGCGTATATGAGTGTTTTAGCGTATTTTGGCAGTTTTTTAGCATACCAACTTTTTTAAGTCGATTTTTTGAACAAAATAGGTGAAAATGACTGCAATTATACATTTTTTTTTTGCAAAAATGATTTGTCGATTTCGGATTTTAGATTTCAGATTTTGGATTGTAAACCACTTTCAAAAACCTAAAATCCGAAATCTTATCGGGTTATTTGCGATTTGTTTGAGCATGACAAATTGTAATTTAAGCCGTTATGTAACGGGACGAAATCAATACCTTTTAGCGCAACAGCAAATTGAAATCAAAAAAATAGTAGGTGCGGAGAAAAAATCGGTGCTGACCGCAGAATTAGAAACGCTCTTGAAACAACGTCCGATAGGCAAATATTTGAGCGACGGTCGCCGCAATACATGGCTCTATTTTCGTAAAATCGAAAATCCAGATACCGCTCGATTTCAAAAATGGTTCTATAAAAAGGCACAACCGCCTGTTTATTTGGATGACTCTTTGACGCAATTGAGCATTAAAAACATGAAATATTATTTGCAAAACAAAGGTTACTTGCATCCCAACATTACATTTACAAAAAAGCTTTATCAAAAAATGACGGATGTAACCTATATTGTTGACCCCGGACATTTATATGTCATTGATACAGTGCAATTTGTGTGTGACGATATGAGTATTCAATTGCTTTTAAATGATATTGAAGACCGTAGCTTTTTGAAACGCGGACAACCTTTGGATGCCAAATTATATGAACAAGAAGTAGGTCGTATCGTAACCGCAATGGAAGATTTTGGCTATGCCCGCTTTACGCGAAATTTTATTATGCCGCTTGAAAGTGATACGACGGTTTATGGAGACGCGCCAACTGTTGTGGGCGGTAAACGCAAAGTAAATGTCTTGTTAACGGTGCTTTCGCCCAGTGAAAAACAAAAACATATTCAATATTCGATTGGGGAAGTGCGCATTTTTCCCAATTATCATCCGATTAATAATCCTATCTCAAAATCAGTTTATGATACGACCTTTGCAGGGAAACATTTTTTTTCGGATGTCCAAAATACGCGTAATATTCGGTTGGAACGGTTGGCGGATGTCATTAAACTTGCCCATGATGATCGGTATTCGCTCACAGCAGGACGCAATGCGTATAAAGCATTAGATAGATTATCGCTATATAAGTTCATCATAATCAAGCCTTCTACCGATAATTGCGATTCAAATCGAATTAATTATGACATTCAACTGACTCCTCAGAAGAAGATGAGTTTTGATACAGGTTTAGAATTAAATTATTCCAATATTGCGGGCAATGTGCATCCCAATCGGTATGGCATCGCCTTTGATTTAGGGTTCAGTCATCGAAATCTATTTAGAGGCGCGGAAAATTTGACGGCAAATGTCACAGTGGGTTTAGATTTTAAATTTTCGTATGATGCACGCGCTACCATTGGTTTAAATATTCCTAAATTTTTAAATCTATCTCGGCTTTGGACGTATTACAATCGACTTCATGTCTTAAATGATGATTTTTACAAGCAGATTCAAGCATTTGGGACGACTCAATTTGCGACCAGTTATAGTTACGCCAATCGAATTAATAATTTTACGCTACATACTTTTGATTTAAATTATAAATATGGTTTAAAATTAGATAATATCTATCAAAAACGATATAACATTACACCTACGGGTATCACTTTATCGCTTACCAATGACATTTCTGCTAATTTCGATAGTACCGTATTGAGTAAAAACTTGTTTTTGAAAAAAAGTTTGGGTGCAAAATTGGCGACAGGTCTTTTTTTCAAGGAATATCGGTTTGAAATGGATAAGCCGAGCAATGCTTTTGGTGAAAAATGGTATTTTCGAGGGGAAATGGAACAATCGGGTACAGAAATTTGGGCGGCAAATTATGCTTATAATAAATTTCGAGATACGTTTAAAATTGCGGGTACGCCGTATTCTAAATATATTCGTACAGAATTGGAAGGTCGTTATACGCGCAATTTTGGAGGTAAGAAAGAATTGGCAATTCGGGTGGTAGGCGGTGTTGCGGTGCCATTTTCGGATACGCGTAGGGATGGGATTCCATTTTTGAAACAATTTTATGTTGGCGGACCGAATAGCATTCGTGCTTGGCGGATTCGGGGCATTGGTCCGGGCGACACGCCAGAAGATAGTTCCCGAAATACGCAATATCAAACGGGCGATATTAAATTAGAAGCAAATTTTGAGTGGCGGTTTCCCTTAGTTTGGCGATTGGAAAGCGCGCTTTTTTTGGATATGGGCAATGTTTGGCGCATCAAAACGGAAAACATTCCTTCGACGACGACTTTGGGTTATTTTTCATCGAATTTTTATAAAAATATTGCAGTGGGGTCTGGATTTGCGTTTCGCTTCGATTTTAGCTATGTGTTATTGCGGATTGATGTGGGTTATCGAATGCGTTATCCATATTTGACGGAAAATAGAACGAGTTATTGGGATCTTCGGATTCATCATTTGAATGAGTTGAATTGGAATTTTGGATTGGGCTTACCGTTTTAAGCGATGCAGTAAGGGATAGGATGTGGAAAAAAATAATATACCCGCGATTTCGCCACGAATTACACGAATTTTCACTAAATTCGTGCAAATTCGTGTAATTCGTGGCGAAATCGCGGGTATATTATTTTTTTATTTCTTTTTGAACGCTTAAAACAAAATCAACACTTACTTCATTATCATCTGCTATTTCTTCGATAGATAATTTGCCTCGTTGTAAGGCTTTGATAATGGCTTTTTTTTGAGTTTCCCTTAATAAAAACGCTGCTTTTTCACGTTCTTGCACTGCTTTTTCAC
>JBDKKX010000370.1:0-6020 GCA_039795795.1 Bacteroidota bacterium
TAATTTGCCACCATCTGCCCGATGATAGGCGACAACATATTCATCAATTCCGTTTGAGATGCTTGGATTTTTTGTTCAATCATCCGATTCACCACCGCAGAAAACTCTTTTGGAAACTGTTTTCTCAGCACTTCCAAATGATTTTCAATCAGGGGGGTGATTTTTTCGTCCAAACGGGCAGGCGTGTCCAGGATGGCTTTTAGTTCCGATAACTCGCGCAGCTCCTTCGAGAACAAAATGTTTCGAAGTTGTTGTAATTGCATTTGGTCATTCGTAGCATTTTCGAGGGGGGCATCGTTTTTAGTGGACATCTTATGCAAGAGCGTGCTGTTTTTAAGGACGGTTTAACAAATTAGTTTTATTCTTTTAATTTTTTGCTGACTTCTACCAATAAATCAGCTAATTGAGTGCGGTCGGTTTTGCTAAAATGTTGTACTTTTTGGTTCAAGGATGCTACATTTTGCATCAAGAGTTGCTCCAACTGCTCCATGCGGGCGGTAAAAGCGCGCTGCATCGCCTCATGACTTTGGCGATTTGCCTCCTCATTGCGTTGAATCCACTCTTCAATATGCGCTAACCGACGATTATATTCCGCAATTTGCTGACCCATAATAATCTCGCGGATCATGCTCACATCGCCGAGACCAGAGACGGAGGCTCCTGAATTTTGCTCTGCCATTGAATTAATCTTTTTTTCTCAGTACGTGACAAAAAATACTTTTCATCACAGATGGAACAGATTCCACGAGATTTTCACAGATTTTTTTGATTTTCAATGCTTAAAATCAAAAAAAATCTGTGAAAATCTCGTGGAATCTGTTCCATCTGTGCCGAAAAGTATTTTTGTCATCTACTAAGTCTTTTTTAATAAAATTTGAGGTTGATAATCCATGTTATACAAATAATGAAGTATTTAATTTTTATATATTCGTCATACAATTCATAATTTGCAATAATTCCTTTTCTATTCGCCAAATAAAGGCTAAATTTGAGGCATTTTCGTTAAATAAACAAATGAGCCACTTTTAATTTTATTTTTTTTAATAAAAAAACGTTCAACAACTGAACGGTGACTTAAATTCAATCCGATGCGGCATTCCAATCTGTTGTTTTACACTTATCCACCCACAACACGGACGCGTTATATCGTGGATTTTATTTTTACTAATTTATTGGGTATCCATGTATTGTATGCGGATAAGGAAGCAGATTGGCTTCAAAGTCCATTGCCTAAAATTTGGTATGGCAAGGTGGACAATGCTCCTAAAACAGAAGGTTTGATTGTAGCACAGCATCACTCCATTTTGACCGAAAAAGGGGTGAATCGTCCCGTCAACCTCCATTTTGAGGAAGACGGATTGGCGCATGCATTTTTTGAGCTAAGTCGTTATGAAGAATATATTGCCAAAAATCGAGATATACATGGGCGATTTACGGGCGTACAAAGTCATGCTTTTAAAAAGGGTTATTTGCACCGTCCGATTGTCCATGAAATCGCCGAAGCATTCAAGCAAAAATTGAGCCAGCGATATCCAAACCTTTCGTTTAAAGACATAAAACCTTGTTTTCTACCGACTTATGATATTGATGCCGCTTGGCGATATACACACAAAGGTTGGGGACGCAATTTTTTAGCGATTTCAAGGGATATTTTGAAGGGGGATTTTAAAAACTTGCGGACTCGAATGCAGGTGCAACAGGGTAGAGTAGAAGACCCCGATTTTGTATTTTCGTATTTGGATAAATTGCACCAGAATTATTCATTAAAACCAATTTTTTTTTGGTTATTGGGAGATTATGGCAAATATGATATAAATATTGCGCATGATAACGGGCATTTACAAGATTTAATTCGGGAGATTGCAAATCAATATGAGGTTGGAATTCATCCGTCTTATCGTTCCAATCAAGCAGCTTCTATTTTAAAAATGGAAATCCATCGTTTAAATCAGATTTTAAAATCAAAATCGATTGAAATCACGTCTAATCGGCAACATTTTTTAAAATTGACGTTGCCAGAAACTTATCGTCGATTGCTTGCGGCGGGCATCACGAACGATTATACGATGGGATATGCCGACCAACTTGGTTTTCGTGCAGGCGTAGCGATTCCTTTTAACTGGTATGATATTGAAAATGAAATGATTACAGATTTGAAAATACATTCCTTTCAAGTGATGGATGTCACTTTGCAACAATATTTAAAATTATCCCCCCAAGAAGCGATTGAAGCAGTAAAACCATTGATTGCATCCACAAAAAGATTTGGAGGTACTTTTACAACGTTATGGCATAATTCATCGTTATCCGAAACAGCCGAATGGCGCGGTTGGCGCGCTGTGTACGAGACGATAATTCAAATGGCATCCTAAAATTTGTCCCGAATGACACGAATTTTCACTCAGTACATGACAAAAATACTTTTCGGCACAGATTGAACAGATTAAACGAGCTTTCCACAGATTTTTTTTGATTTCAAGCATTAAAAATCTGTGAAATCTCGTTTAATCTGTTCAATCTGTGATGAAAAGTCTTTTTTGTCACGTACTAAGGGCAATAGTCTTTTTTCCACGTCCCCTAAAGATGCCTTTCCGCATGGTACGATGACCGAACCAACGGTCCACTTTCCACAAATTTAAATCCTTTTTCCAATCCAATTTCTTTATAATGTGCAAACAAATCAGGATGAATGAATTCCGCAACTGCGATGTGCATTTTCGTAGGCTGTAAATATTGACCAATTGTTAAAACATCGCAGCCATGCGCGACCAAATCATCCATAATTTGATACATTTCTACTTTCGTCTCGCCCAAACCGACCATAACCCCACTTTTTGTCCGCTTACCAAAAGCCTTCGTCCGTTGAATTTGTTCTAAACTGCGTTCATATTTTGCCTGCGGACGCACTTTGCGATACAAGCGCGGAACCGTTTCCATATTATGAGAAACGACTTCTTGCCCGCCTTCAATCATGCGCTCCAACGCCGCCCAATTGCTTTTTGTATCGGGAATCAAGGTTTCAATCGTAGTTTGCGGCGATTGTTCCTTCACTTGAACGATGGTTTGATACCAAATTTCAGCCCCTCTATCTTTCAGTTCGTCTCGATTGACCGACGTGATGACGGCATGTTTTACGCCCATCAATCGAATCGCTTCTGCCACCCGACGAGGTTCATCTTCGTCATATTCATTGGGTCTGCCCGTTTTCACGGCGCAAAACGAGCAAGAACGCGTACAAACATTGCCCAAAATCATAAAAGTAGCCGTTCCCGCGCCCCAACATTCCCCCATATTCGGACAATTGCCGCTTTGACAAATCGTATGCAGGTGATAATCATCCACAATGGAACGGACACGGCGATAATCTTCGCCAATCGGCAACTTCACGCGCAACCACGAAGGACGCGCATTTCTTTCAGGGCGAGTATCCGCCAATGGAAGTTCTATCATATTATATGGTGTAGGCTTTTGCCTGTTTCAACCGCAAAAATACAAAAAAGTTCAATTTTTATAAAATTTTGAGGATAAAACGAGGGATAAACGGTGTTGATTTTGCAATGCCAAGTCCTTGATGTATCTTGCGGGAAAATTTGCATCATGTTGAAATACATTTTTGAAATCCTCCTCATCACGATGTTATATCGTTGGCTGTTCGCGTCGAAGAAAACGATTGTAGAACATCATCATCATTACGCGCCGCCCAAAAAGCGAAAAACGTTGAATGATAAAGGCGATTACATTGAATACGAAGAGGTTGAAGATAATAAAAAATCAAATTCAACCCTTTAAAATTGTTTTATTATGACCAGTGATTGGGTATTATCCAATAATCATCATTTTATTGCTTTGAATAAACCTGTTGGCATTCCCACTTTGGAGGATAAAACAGGCGATAAATCCCTTTTGGATTTGGGCGAAATCTATTGTAAAACCACCCTTTATGCGGTGCATCGTTTGGATAGAACGGTTTCTGGAGTGGTGATTTTTGCCAAAAATGTTAAAATTTTGAATGCGTTAAATATTCAATTTCAAGAGCATCTTGCTAAAAAAAGCTATTGGGCGATTGTGGGCAATCGTCCGCCGAAAGATGCGGACACGTTGATTCATTTTCTGAAAAAAGACGGTCGTCAAAAGATGGCAAAAGTGGTTTCTGAAAAAGATGCGGAAGCTCAACGGGCTGAATTGCGTTATACGGTCAAAGCGAGTAGTGAAAAGTATTTTTTGTTAGAAATTGAATTGATAACGGGTCGTTTTCATCAGATTCGGGCGCAATTAGCGGCAATAGGTTGTCCTGTGAAGGGCGACGTGAAATATGGTTTTCGGCGGAGTAATGCAGATCGGTCGGTTCATTTGCATGCGCATCGGTTAGAATTGAATCATCCCGTTTCCAATGAAAAAATGGTGATTGAAGCACCCGCGCCAACGGAAGTTTTATGGGATTTTTTTACCAAGGCAGTACAGTCGTGAATGATGAATGATAAATGTTGAATGATGAATGATAAATGTTGAATTCATAAAATATTGAAAATAAATATTTTATGAATTCAATATTTATCATTCAACATTCATCATTCAACATTTATCATTCATCATTCAACATTCATCATTTATAAAACTTTTTTTAAATGCAGCCACAAAACGAAATTCTGAACCACAATTCAGTAGGTTTTCAAAAAAATGACCCAAAAGTAATCAATGGTTGGGCATATTTTGATTGCGCCAATTCTGCGTACAGTTTAGTGATTGTCACCGCCATTTTTCCTGCTTATTTTTTGAGCATTGCCCCCGATACCATTGCCTTTGCGGGGTTGAACATTCCAGATAGCTCTTTATTGTCTTATTCTTTATCCTTTGCCTTTCTTTTATTGACGATTGTGTTACCTGTTTTGTCGGGCATCGCAGATTATAGCGGTCAGCGCAAAACTTTTATGCGATTGTTCACGACTTTTGGAGCTATTTCTTGTATCAGCATGTTTTTTTTCAAATCGCCGACGGATTTATGGTTTGGCGTGACCGCGTATATTTGTGCAGCGATTGGATATGCAGGCAGTTTGGTTTTTTATAATTCGTACTTGCCCGTCATTGCGACGGAAGATATGTATGATAAAGTCAGCGCGAAAGGATTTAGTTATGGCTACATGGGCAGCACTTTTCTATTGATAATCAATCTTTTAATGATTCAACTCTCGCCCGATGATTACAAAGGTTTAGCGGCACAATTATCTTTTTTAATGGTCGGCATTTGGTGGCTATCCTTTTCGCAAATCACGTACAAACGCTTGCCCAATGACGAAACGGGAAAACCCATGACGCAATTATTGACACGAGGCTATAAAGAATTGTATAAAACATGGCAAAATATCCGTCAATATCCTGTGATTACCCGTTTTTTGACGGCTTTTTTCTTTTATAATGCGGGGGTTCAAGCGGTATTATATTTGGCAACGGTGTTTGCGGACAAAGAATTACATTTTGAAAGTTCGGAATTGATTATTTTAGTATTGATTTTACAAATTGTGGCAGCTATCGGCGCATGGTTATTTGCCAAAATCTCCGATGTGAAAGGCAATAAATTTGCATTGGTTCTTTTACTATCGGGCTGGGCAGCAATTTGCGTGATAGGGTTTTATTTGACGGGCAAAATCGCTTTTTATGCCCTTGGCGGCTTTTTAGGGATGGTGATGGGCGGCATTCAATCGCTTTCCCGTTCGACTTATTCCAAATTATTGCCTGAAAATGTAACCGATACCACTGCCTTTTTCAGTTTTATGGACGTTCCCGATAAATTATCGGTCATTTTAGGCACTTTTACCTTTGGTTTTGTGGGACAATTGATGGGAAATATTCGATATAGTTTATTAGCGTTAGGATTATATTTTATCATTGGATTGCTGCTTTTGTGGACGATTTCGATTAAAGATAAAAAAATATTGGTGTAACTAATCGCCAAAATTTTGTACACATAATCACTGAGTGATGAAAGTCAGTCTTATTACCAGTTCTAAATGGGATTGCGAAAA
>JBDKKX010000371.1:0-6008 GCA_039795795.1 Bacteroidota bacterium
TTGGGAGTCAGTCCGAAAAAGGCAACTTCTGAACCTGCAATCAAGGCAGCGCAGGTCAGTAACACGCAAAATAATAGAAAAGACAACAACAAATCCGTCGTTGCTGCGAGTAAAATGGGCTGGAATAGCAGGTCAGTTTCCATAAATGTGGGTCTAAATTTTAAAGAAAATCAAGAAGCGGACCGCAAAGATAGTTCATTTTTGTAAATAATGATAAATGATGAATGATAAATGATGAATGATGAATGATAAATGATGAATGATAAATGATGAATGATAAATTTGCAAATTCATCATTCATCATTTATCATTCATCATTATTTACAAATTTTTAGACGTATCTCTAAAATCAGGGCTAACCCAAGTCGTTCGACACGTCCCATTATCACAATGCATTTGCCGCTTCAACTGCCCCGTCACCTCGTCATAAATTTTCAACAACCCATGTTCTTTCTCATCCAAATAAGTCCCTTCTGCGGTTAAAACCCCTGTTTCCGTATATTCTTTAAACGAACCGTTTTCTAAATTATTCTTAAAAAAACAAATTGTTTTTAAAGCACCTGTCGGATAATAAAATTTCCATTCGCCTTCCATGACTCCATTCCCATATTGCCCCTCTTTTTTGACTTTACCATTCTCGTGAAACCCTTTGTAAATACCATGTTCTTTGCCCGCTTTGTAAAAATAAAATTCTTCCACTTTCCCACTGGGATAAAAACGCGTTCGTTTGCCATTCATCAAATCATTTTTGTACTCTGCCGTCTCACTTAAATTGCCGTTGGATGAAAATCGACTATAAATCCCATGTTTTTGTTTGGAGGTCTTGTCCACTGCATACTTTTCGAGCACGCGCCCGTCGTCTCCTTTGATTTCAATTGGTTGCAATTCTGTACAACTGGATGCCCCAAGTAGGCAACAAAACAGCGCGGTGGCTGGCTTTAAACAACGATTCATTCCTTTTAATTTGTTTTTTCAGTTTTAAAAAAAAATTCAAAAAATGTAGGGATATTTCGCTATAAGTTATTGGTTAAGAACACGTTAGAATTAGGATTAAATGGGATTTTTTTGGGATTAAATGGGATTGATTTTTGGGATAAATAGGATAAAATCCTATCCATCCCAAAAATCAATCCCATTTAATCCCAAAAAAATCTCATTTAATCCTAGTTCTAAGGTATCGCGGTACAAATTTAAAAAAAAAATACTCTATTGTATTCGATTCGCTGCGAAATAATTTTTTTCCCTTTGCTGATTTTTGTTATAATCTAAGCTATCTTTGTCGTTTTTAACAAACGTCTGACTATGCCTCATAAACAATTGTTAATTTATCAAATTTGTTTAATTTGTTTTTTGAGTTATCCAAACAAGCTGTCGGCTCAACAAGTGACGATTGATTCTATCTATTTTGTCGGGCATCAAAAAACACGCACCAGTATCCTTTTTCGAGAACTTACCCTGCAAGCAGGCGATTCTATAACACAAGAAGAATTAAGTAAAGTATTGGAAGTGAATCGATTACGTTTGATGAACACTGGACTTTTTAGTTGGGTCAAGTTGAATTTGAAGGATTGGAATGAAAAAAATCATGCCAAGTTAGAGGTTTCGGTTCAAGAAACATGGTACATTTGGCCCGTCCCGATTTTTGAAATCGCAGATAGAAATTTTAATGTGTGGTGGGACGAGCATAATCATAGTTTGTCTCGTGCCAATTATGGCTTGCGCACTTCTTATCGCAACTTAACAGGGCGAAAAGATCCAGTTCAATTGGTGGTTCAAGGGGGTTATACGTCCAAATATTCTTTGGGTTACTCGTTGCCCGCCCTCAATCGGGCACAAACGCTGGGAATGAGCATTGCTACAAATTACGCTTTCAATCGAGAAACGAGTGTCGAAACCAAGGGAAATAAATTACAATTTTTCAAAGATGACTTGCAAAAAGTGATTAAATCTTGGAGTGTTGGGGTTGGTTTTTCGTATCGCCCGAAGTTATTGACGGTTCAAGGTTTTTCCGCAGGGTATTCCAATATCGAAGTGGCGGACACGGTGGCGCGTTATAATCCCGATTATTTTCTCAACGGAGCGACGCAACAACATTTTTTGGTCTTGAATTATGCCCTTAGTTTTGACCATTTAGATAATAAGCCTTATCCACATAAAGGCAATTCATCTTATGTATCTGTGAGTAAAAATGGGATTTTACGCAGTGATAATGTTAATAATCTGTTTATCAGCGCGGGGATTTCGCAATATGTTCCGTTGAGTGAAAGATGGACGTTGGAAGCCATTGTTAAAGCGCGTACTAATTTAATGAGTGCCAAACAACCTTATAATTTCAGTCGGGCCCTGGGTTTTGGAGGCGATGTGATTCGGGGGTATCAATATTATGTGGTGGACGGGAAGGATTTTGGCATTTTGAAAACGGCTTTGCATTATAAATTCATTGATAAAGAGTTTCAGCTGACTCAATGGATACCCAATAGTTCTTTTTCGACCTTGCCGATGCAAATTTATACCGCAGCAGGAGTGGATGTGGGTCGGGTGAACGACCCGTTTCAAACGGCGGCGAATCCATTTGCGAATCGGTGGCTATACGGCGGCGGGGTCGCATTGAATGTTGTTTTTTATTATAATTTAGTGTATCAAATTGAATATAATTGGAATCATAAGGGCGAACATGCTTTGTTTTTGAATTTTAAAGGCGTGTTTTGATGAAAAATTGTAATTTTTCACTACAATTCTTTTAGTTTTGCCCCAAACAACCAAAATATGTTGCTACCGAACCAAAAAATCCATGTTTCGTCCGAAATCGGCATGTTAAAACGGGTGATTGTTCATCGCCCTGACGCAGGGATTGCGCGCATTTCGCCGCGTCGCGCAGGCGAATTATTATTCGACGATATTGTGCATTTGCCACAAATGCAAGAAGAACATGATGTATTTACCACTGTATTACAGGCTTTTATAGGCAAAGAAAATGTACTCGAAACCAATCAACTTTTAGCGGAAGCCCTTCAAACCGACCGAGATGGCAAACGCGAAATGATTGAAAATATCATTAATTACGAGGAATTGCCCCCGCAATATGTGCAATTATTGGGCAATTTGAGTGAAAATGATTTGGCAACGACGTTGATTACGGGTTATTTGGAACAGAATGACCACATTTTGTTTGACCCGATTCCCAATTTTATTTTTACGCGGGACATTGCTGTTACGGTCAATGACCATATTTTGATTTTGAAAGCCGCTAAACAAGCGCGTTTTCGAGAAAATTTTTTAGCGCGATTCATTTTTCAGTCGCATCCGATTTTCAAATCGACGCGGGATGCGGATAAAATTGTCAATTTAAATCGAGTGGATCTTTTTCCGCCCTCAAAAAAAGGAGAAATTATCAGCATTGAAGGCGGTGATGTGATGGTGATTAACAAAGATTATTTGTTGATTGGCTGTTCCGAACGCACGAATGCTTATACGATTCGCCGTTTGAAAGACCATTTGATTGAACGCGGAGTCGTCAAAAATGTGGTTCAAATCAATATTCCACAGGATAGGGCGTGCATGCACATTGATACGGTGTTTACGCAGATACATAACAATCATATTACGGCATTTAAGCCGATTGTGGTAGATGGTTTGAGCAGCAATGTGGAAGTGCACCGACGCGAAGGGAAATCGACTTTTTATCCGTCGGTGAAAGATTTTATTCGAGCAGAAATCAATCCGCGTATGAAATTCATCTTGGCGGGCGATGGCGAATCCCCCTATCAAGAGCGCGAACAATGGACAGATGGTTGTAATTTGGTCACGTTGAAGCCCGGCGTTGCCATGACGTATGACCGAAATCCTAAAACGGAAGAGGCATTTAAAGATTATGGTTATAAAATTGTGCCTGCTAAAAAATTATTAGAACAATTTAAAAATGGTTCGTTGAAACCCGAACAAGTCGAAAATACCATTATTACCTTGCCGTCCAATGAATTATCGCGGGCGCGGGGCGGTTCGCACTGCATGACTTGTCCGATTGAACGGGCGTAAAAATCATACGTACCGATTTGTTATATATGTTTTTAATACCGCTTGGAAGATTTCAAACCTTCCAAGCGGTTGTTATCTTTAAAACACTATTAATTCTGATTTAATAACGTTTTAATCCGTTGATATTTATCCACATTTTTTGCCTTTCCCGCACATTTTTTGAGATTGGCTTGGCTATGAATATTTTGAACTCGATTCGTCGGACTGGGGTGCGTACTCATAAATTCTGGCGGAGAACCTGCATTCCCAATTTTCTCAAAGAAACCTGCTGCACCTGCCGCATTATATTCTGTCGGGCAAAGATATGCCACCGAATTATCATCCGCTTCCGTCTCATGTCCGCGACTGAATTTCAAACCGACCAACGAACTGGCTAATTTCCCAATGGTCAAAGCGGTTTGACTTGGCGCATTCGGGTTACCAGAAGCAGCCCGCGAGCCAATCGCAACCAACAATTCGACCCCATATAATTCCATCATTTGCTTCATCGAATGTCGTCTATCGGCATGAGCGATTTCGTGCGCCATGACTCCTGCCAATTGGTCTTCCGAATCCAAATACTTTATCAAACCCGTATATACATAAATGTAGCCTCCTGGCGTACAAAACGCATTCAAGGTTTTATCATTTTTAATAATTTTGACCACCCAAGGGAAATCTTTTCGATGCTCGACCGCACCCGAATTTAAGATTTTGCTCGTCAAACCGCGCACATACGCGTAGGCTTCTTCATTGCCAGCTTCGGGCAACACAGGATATTCCGCAGGTTTGCTTCCAATTTCTTGGCTCACTTGTTGACCCATTTTAATATCTTCCGAGATAGCAGGTAGTAGAAAATTGCCCACCGCACTCCCTGCTTTGCTAACCGCAGTACACTGCCAACCCGCCGCAATGATGGCTGAACCTATTAAAATAGAACCTAATTTCGTTTTGAAACGCATAATTTTTGATGGATAATGAATGTAAATAATTGATAATGAATTAGTTAGGATTCCTTTTTTAATGAAAAATTAGGATACAATAGATGTACGGATGGAACGGATTTCACGGATTGGAACGGATTTTTTCTTGTCCTTCCGTAGGAAACTTAGTTTCCTACGGAAGGACAAGAAAAAATCCGTTCCATCCGTACATCTATTGTATCCTAATTTTCCATGATAATAGTGCTTGTTTTATTTTTGCTCCAAAAAAATAAGATACCACTTCCAGTAACTTATCGGTTTTTGCATATCGCAAACCAATTCTTGCCGCGTCAATTTCGACGGGTCAAATGCACCGCCATATTTCAATTGTGCTGCATATAATTGTTTCAAAGCAATCATACCAATCCCAAAAGCCAATTGTACCCGATTTTTAAAACGCGCTTGTGCCTGTTTTGGAAAATCGGTTAAAGCTGCTAAATCAAATAATTTTTGAATTTCTAATTGATACTTTTTCGTAAGTAATTGAATATCAGTTGCTTCCGTCACCAATGTATGTACACCTGCTATGTAGTCTTCTCGCAAATCTAAAATATCATCCAAAAATTGAAATAAGCCGCCCAATTGCATCACCACTTTTTCTTCGGTTGCCGACATCGGATGTTCTAAAAATAAACGCGTCATCCAAAGGGCGTAACCTCCTTTTTTAAACATTATATCGTTTAATTCGCTCATAGGCAAATTTAATATTGTTTGTCTATTACTTTCGGCTTGCGCTTGGGTCAATTGCATGGCAACAGTTTGCCATTGCACCGTTTTTGGGACGAGCGCGTGTAAACGTTGTAATAACGTCAAACTAAGCCTTTCCATTTTATTGGAAGGTATAAAATTTATAGGATTGAACAAGGCGGGTTGAATGTCTTCATGTTTAAGTGCTTGATTATCAAACCATTCGTCGTAAACAGGCGTAAATAAACTTAAATAATCTTGCATTTCGCGTTCTCGGGCAGACATCGGATAACCGCGCAATAGACAGTATAAATCGCCTACTGC
>JBDKKX010000372.1:0-5989 GCA_039795795.1 Bacteroidota bacterium
GAAATGGGAAAGATTATCGGCATTGACTTGGGCACGACCAATTCTTGCGTTGCCGTCATGGAAGGCAACGAACCTACTGTCATCGCAAACGACGAAGGCGGCAGAACTACGCCCTCTATTGTGGCTTTCATGAACAACGGCGAACGTAAAATCGGCGCACCCGCGAAACGTCAAGCCATTACGAATCCCACGAAAACAATCGCTTCAATTAAGCGGTTTATGGGACATCGCTTCTCGGAAGTGGCGGCGGAAATCGGTCGTTCGCCGTACAAAGTCGTCAAAGGCGACAATAATAGTGTCCGTGTGGACATCGACGGCAGACATTATACGGCGCAGGAGATTTCTGCGATGGTTTTGCAAAAAATGAAAAAAGTCGCAGAAGACTTTTTAGGTCAAGAAGTCACGGAAGCGGTGGTAACAGTTCCCGCGTATTTCAATGATTCTCAACGCCAAGCGACCAAAGAAGCGGGCGAAATCGCAGGTTTGAAAATCAAACGCATCATCAACGAGCCGACTGCCGCAGCTTTGGCTTACGGTTTGGACAAACGCAGCAAAGATATGACGATTGCTGTCTATGATTTAGGCGGCGGTACGTTCGATATTTCGATTTTGGAATTAGGAGATGGGGTTTTTGAAGTGAAATCGACCAATGGTGATACCCGTTTGGGCGGTGACGATTTTGACGGCGTTATCATCGACTATTTGGCAGATACCTTTAAGAATCAAGAACATATAGATTTGAGAAAAGACCCTATGGCTTTGCAACGCTTGAAAGACGCGGCGGAAAAAGCGAAAATAGAGTTGTCTTCCTCGACGCAAGCGGAAATTAATTTACCTTATATTACAGCAGTGGACGGCATTCCAAAACATTTAGTGTTGAGTTTGAGCCGTTCTAAGTTTGAACAATTGGCAGATACGTTGGTGCGGCGCACGTTGGAGCCTTGCCGTCAAGCGATGAAAGATGCGGGCAAAAACATTAATCAAATTGATGAAGTGATTTTGGTCGGCGGTTCGACGCGGATTCCTAAAATTCAACAAGAAGTAGAGAAGTTTTTTGGCAAAAAGCCAAATAAATCGGTGAATCCAGATGAAGTGGTTGCGATTGGCGCGGCGATTCAAGGCGGCGTGTTGAGTGGCGACGTGCAAGACGTGTTATTGTTGGACGTTACGCCGTTGTCGATGGGCATCGAGGTGATGAATGGCATTTATGACGTAGTGATTGAGTCGAATTCGACGATTCCGATTAAAAAACAAAAAACGTATTCTACGGCTTCGGACAGTCAACCGAGTGTGGAAATCCACATTTTGCAAGGCGAAAGACCGATGGCGCGGGATAATCGGACGGTTGGACGGTTCATTTTGGACGGGATTCCGCCTGCACCTCGTGGTGTGCCGCAAATCGAAGTGACTTTTGACATGGATGCGAATGGTATTTTGAGTGTCGCGGCGATGGACAAAGGTACGGGCAAAAAACAAAATATTCGCATTGAAGCGAGTACGGGTTTGAGCAAAGACGAGATTGCGCGCATGAAAGCGGACGCGGAAGCGAACGCAGACAACGACCGTAAAACCCGTGAAACCGCAGAAAAGTTGAATCAAGCGGATAGCATGATTTTCCAAACGGAAAAACAATTGAAAGAATATGGCGATAAAGTGCCTGCGGCGAGCAAAGCACCGATTGAATCCGCGTTAGCCGATTTGAAAAAGGCGCATGCGGCAAAAGATATGGGCGGTATTGATAAATCGTTGGAAGCGTTGAACGCGGCATGGCAAGTGGCTTCACAAGGCATGTATCAAGGCACGCAGGATGCGAATACCGCAGAACATACAGGCAATGCGGGTAGCAAAAAAAGTGATACCGTAGAAGATGCAACTTATGAAGAAGTGAAATAAAATATAACGTGTGAATTATAAACAGTTTACGCTATAAAATATTTTTATAGATGTTATTGTTTTTGAATCCCTTGTACGCGGCGCGTGCAAGGGATTTTTTTTGTAATGATGGAATTACAAAAAACAAGGTTTATTTCATAAAAAATCAATTTATAAGTTGATTAGTATAACAAAACGTTATACCTTTGTGTTAAAATAATGATTTTATCCATTTTATTACAGGTTCGCCTAATACCTTAAAGAGATTGGTTTTCAAGATGATTATGATTATGGTTACATTGACATACAAGATTTGTGATGTTTCCCTCATACTTAAAAAAATTCTATATGACTCACCAAGAAATAGTAAATAAATTAAACCAAGTAGTTGCTCCTGAAACCAGCAAATGGCTCGACGATGCAGCTTATAGATTTGATAACCGTGCATGGTTAGCTAAATCTCAAGCCATTGCTTTAAAAATTCTAAGAACCATTCGCGCACAAGGCTTGACTCAAAAAGAGTTGGCTGAAAAATTAAAGGTTGCGCCACAACAAGTTAGCAAATGGGTCAAAGGACAAGAAAATTTCACGTTGGAAACCCTTGTTAAAATAGAGCAAGTATTAAATATTTCTTTAATTGAAATTTCGACAGAACGCCCGTTGCGTGAAGCAACACAAGTCGTTGACTTTGAAAAAAAAGAGCGCGTGCCCGAAAATAGTTATCTTTTGGCAAAACGCCCAATAACGATTAAAATAGATTATCCTAATATTAGCGAAACTTATCAATTAAAAATAGCTTGATGAATTCAGAAATAGCTATCCCGTTTTTTTTGAAAACCATTCAGATGGAGCAATTTGCATGGTTCGAAGAAAATCTTAAGGAAGATGATTTAGAGAAAGTCGAGTTGGCAACTCAGATTCAATTTAAACTGAATCCGCAAACTCAAACGGTAGGTACTTTTGTTGGTGTGACCTTTCAACAACAGCAAAAACCGTTTTTGAAAATCAATATGAGTTGCTCTTTTAAAATCAAAGAGGAGGTTTTAAAACAATTAGTGGATGAAACTCAATCCAAAATAGTCCTGCCCAAGCATTTTTTGCAACATTTGGTGGTTATCACCTTGGGTACGATAAGAGGGGTGCTTTTTGCTAAAACAGAAGGCACTGTTTTCAATCGCTTTATGCTCCCAACGTTGGATGTTACTGCTTTAGTGGGGACAGATGAAATTTTTTATATATAAAATAAGAAGTAATTTAAGTAGTTGAACTCCATTAAAGTAAAAAATGAGTTATTTAAATTATTTATTATCAATGATTTAAATAACTCATTTGAAACATCGCCTTTGTATTCGTTGCTAATGAACAATTTTCCATCGGTATCGAAGCAAATTCCTTTGGGTTGCCGATGTATATTTTTATCTAATCGGACCATCTCAACGATAGCATTTTCACGATTCATTACTTGATAACAATTATCGAAAATTTTAAGTGGTATTTTTAATCCTACTTAAAATTGAATATGAATTTTGATTAGAACGCAACGTCGTTCTTGAATTTTGGAGCTGCCTTATGCGCCGATTTTTTTTATTTTAAAAATCTTCCATGTTTTTGGGGAATTATAATTAAATTTGCGCTATAATTTAATTATAAACAATTCAATATCAATATTTTTTTAGTTTATGAAGGCTAACGAAGGCAGAGTCGAACAATTTTTATCTACTTATAACACTGTATTTACAATTCCTGTATATCAGCGCAATTACGAGTGGACGAATGCTCAATGCAAACAATTATTCACGGACATTGAAAAAATTGGTCAAGATGAAACGCGACACGCTCATTTTATTGGCAGTGTGGTATATGTTCACGACGATATTTATTCGGCATCTGGCTTAACCGAACTTACTTTGATTGATGGGCAACAACGTTTGACAACGATTATATTGATATATACTGCTGTCGCAAAACTTTGTAAGGCACTTGGCGATACCCGCGAAGAACAAATTACTAAAACATATTTAATCAATCAATTTGCTAAAGAATCAGATAAATTGAAACTTCGCCCAACGGAGGCGAATGAAAAAGCATTAAAATTCATTATTCATTCGGAAAGAGGGGATGGTTTTAAAGGTGGTTATTCGAGATTGATAGAAAATTATGATTATTTTAGTCAAAGCATTCATCAAAATAATTATGAGATTATTCTGCGCGGTTTGTCCAAACTCATGTTCATTAATATTGCATTAGATAGGTATCGAGATGATCCTCAGCGCATTTTTGAAAGTTTGAATTCCACAGGATTAGAATTGTCACAAGCCGATTTGATACGAAATTATATTTTGATGGATTTAAAAAGAGACCAACAAAATTTTATTTACAAGCAGTATTGGGAATATATTGAGCAACATACAAAGGATGAAGTAACGACTAAAACACGTATGTCTGATTTTATTCGAGATTTTTTAACCGTTCAGACTAAAGAAATTCCCAATAAATCGGATATTTATATGAAATTTAAGGAAAAGTATCCGAGAGGGAACTTTGATACTTTAGAAAATACGCTTAAAATGTTGCGCAATTTATCGCCCTTGTATTATAAATTGTTGAATCCGCGTTATGAAAATGATAAAGAAATCCGCTTAGAGTTGGAATACATTAGTCGATTGGAAATTAATGTGGCGCATCCGTTCTTGATGAAAATTTATGAAGATTATTCAACAAATTTTATTGACAAAAAAGATTTTATTGAAATATTAAATTTGGTACAATCGTATGCTTGGAGAAGATTTGTTGTTGGTTTAGGGACGGAAGGACGGAATAAAGTGTTTATGAATTTGTATGAAAAAGTGGATCGCGCCGATTATTTGAAATCTGTTCAAATTGCTTTTGCTAAATTGGGTGGGATTAATCGCTTTCCCGATAATCAAGAGACCAAAAAAGCTTTAAAATTAAAAGATTTTTATAATGTAAGTCCGCGCCGTCGGTTGTATTTTTTGGAAAAATTAGAAAATTTTCAAAACAAAGAGTTGGTTAAAATTGAAAATAATTCTAATTTGTCTGTGGAGCATATTTTTCCACAAACGCCTGAAGCACGTTGGAAAACGGATATTGGCGTGGATGATTTTGGATTTATCAAGGAACATTATTTGCATACGATTGCGAATTTAACCTTGACGGGTTATAATTCTAACATGGGGAATAAACCATTTCTTGAAAAACGGGATATGGCAGGTGGTTATAAAGACAGTCGTTTGTGGCTGAATAAGCAACTTTCAAAATGCGAAAAATGGGATAAACGGGAGGTGGAGAAGCGATTTGAAGCGATTTCGGAGCGTTTTTTTAAAATTTGGTTAGAAGTGAGGGTGGATGGAACAAATGCTTTTCAAGAAGTTAATATTTTTGAGGCGGAAACGCCTCGAAATAAAAAATTAGAATATGCTATTTTTAAAGATAAAAAGTTGCAAGTAAATAAAGTATCAGAATTATATATGGTAATCATAAAAGAATTACTCAATATTTCGTTAGAATTATTTTTCACAACGGATTTAGGTGCAAAATTAAATTTGTCTAAGCCTGCTGAACCTAATGCTGAACCTTTACGACAGACGATTTGGTTGAATGATTTGTATGCAGTGGAAGGCAATATGGATAGTATTCATAAATTTGAAAAAATAAAATATGCTTTAACTGTTTTTGATTTGCAAAATGAATTATTTATTAAATATGTAGATAACTAACTGTCTTTTCGCAAATGGTGCGTTCAGAAACCTTGTATGTCTTGCGTACAAGGTTTTTTTTATTCAGTTCAAAAAAAAACTTTCCTTACTTTTGTGCTGAAAAAATCACAGATGCAGACTGAAAATTATTATCAAAAATCTTTCGCCGCCGTTTTGAACGCGCTTAATCCTGCGCAACGTCAAGCGGTGGAGCAAATTGAAGGGCCCGTCATGGTTATTGCGGGTCCTGGAACGGGCAAAACGCACTTATTAGCGGCGCGCATCGGTCGTATTTTGACGGAAACGGATACTCAATCACAAAACATTTTGTGTTTAACATTCACGGACGCGGGCGTTCAAGCGATGCGGGAACGCTTATTGCAACTAATCGGTCCCGAAGC
>JBDKKX010000373.1:0-5979 GCA_039795795.1 Bacteroidota bacterium
GCGCGGTTTGGGCGAAACGTTGCGCGGACGCATCTATGTCACGTCTGGATTGGGCGGGATGTCGGGCGCGCAAGCATTGGCGGCGGTGATTACAGGTTGTGTGGGCGTGATTGCAGAAGTCGATGAAGATGCGATTCAACAACGCATTCAAGATGGTTATATTCAAAAAGAATTGATTTTCAAAGATTTAAATCAATTGACGCTCGCCATTCAAAAATCTGTATCGGAAAAAACGCCTGTTGCGTTGATTTATCACGGGAATATTGTAGATTTATTGGAAGATTTTGTTGCTAAAAATATCACGCCTGAATTGGGTTCGGATCAAACTTCGTTGCACAATATAGAAGATTGTGGTTATTGTCCGCAAAATTATTCGTTTGAAGCAGCCAAACAATTGCAAAATGATAATAAACAAATTTTTTTAAAAGAGGTTAAAAAGACTTTGTGCAAACACGTTGAAGCGGTGAATACATTGAGTCAACGCGGGATGTATTTTTGGGATTATGGCAATGCGTTTTTGAAAGAAGCGGGAGATGCAGGCGCAGATATATTTGAAAATCAATTAGAAGGACGTTATAAATATCCTTCCTATGTGGAAGACATTATGGGACCGATGTGTTTTGATTATGGTTTTGGACCCTTTCGGTGGGTTTGCACGTCGGGTTTAAAATCGGATTTGGATAAAACGGATGCGATTGCGGCAAAAATTTTAAAACAATTATTGTCCAATGCGCCGACTGAAATTCAAGGTCAATTGCGGGATAATTTGAATTGGATTGAGGCAGCAGCGCAAAATATTCCAATCGTCGGTTCAAAAGCTCGAATTTTATACGCAGACGCGGAAGGACGAATTGCGATTGCGCAAGCGTTCAATCAAGCGATTGAAAAAGGGGAAATTTCAAAACCAATTGTTTTAGGTAGAGACCACCACGACGTTTCTGGGACGGATTCGCCGTTTCGCGAAACGGCGAACATTCGAGATGGCAGTCGTTTTACCGCAGATATGGCGGTTCAAAATGTGATTGGCGATGCGATGCGCGGCGCGACTTGGGTGAGCTTGCACAATGGCGGCGGAGTGGGCTGGGGTGAGGTGATGAATGGCGGTTTTGGCTTGGTGTTGGACGGAACGGCGGCAGCGAGTGAAAAATTAAACAATATGTTGTTTTGGGATGTGAATAACGGGATTGCAAGGCGGAGTTGGGCGCGGAATGAAGGCGCATTATCGGCGATTCGACGCGCAATGGTGGCAAATCCGCAGTTAAAAGTGACATTGCCGAATCTTGCGGACGACGATTTGATAAACGATTTGTTTTTTTAAATTATTACGCGCTTTGTTTCTTTGTAATTTTTGTTCTAAACAATCCCAAAAATACATTACTTTTGTGGTAAAAATTTAAGCAAAATCCAAAAAATCCAATATATACATGTCGGATGTTATCCGTTTATTGCCCGATTCGATTGCGAATCAAATTGCTGCTGGTGAGGTCGTTCAACGCCCTGCTTCTGCGGTGAAGGAATTATTGGAAAATAGCGTCGATGCGGGCGCGAAACATATTAAATTGATTGTCAAAGACGCTGGTAAGACCTTGATTCAGGTCATAGATGACGGGTGCGGCATGTCTGAAACGGATGCGCGGATGTGTTTTGAACGGCATGCGACCTCTAAAATCCAATCTGCGGCGGATTTATTTGCGATTCGGACGATGGGTTTTCGGGGAGAAGCCTTAGCGAGTATTGCCTCGATTGCGCAAGTCGAACTGCGGACGCGCCGAGAAGCGGATGAATTAGCCACTCGAATCGTGATTGAAGGGTTTGAATTGAAAACTCAAGAGCCTTGTCAAGCCCCTGTGGGCACGGATTTTAGGATTAAAAACCTGTTTTACAACGTTCCTGCGCGACGCAACTTCTTGAAAAGCAATACAGTAGAGATGCGTCATATTTTAGATGAGTTTGAACGAGTGGCATTTGCGAATCCAGAAGTTTTTTTCTCTTTGCATCATAATGGACAGGAATTATTTCACTTGCATCCGGGCAATTTGCGGCAACGCATTGTTGGGATTTTTGGCAAGGAGACGAATAAAAAATTAGTGCCTGTCAGCGAAGATATGGACGTGATTCGGATTAATGGTTTTGTCGGAAAACCCGAATTTGCGAAAAAAACGCGCGGCGAACAATTCTTTTTTGTCAATAATCGCTTTATAAAAAGTTCGTATTTGCATCATGCGGTGGTTTCTGCGTTTGAGGAATTGATTCCAAAAGATGCGTTTCCATTTTATATGATTTTTTTAGATATTAATCCTGCACGCATTGATGTCAACGTTCATCCGACCAAACAGGAAATTAAATTTGATGATGAACGATTGATTTACAATTACTTAAAGGTGACGATTCGGCACGCGCTGGGGCAACATGCGGTTACGCCGTCGTTGGATTTTCATCAAGATTCGGGTCTTTTTGAAAAATATTTGAATCCGCAAACGGTTACCGCGCCTGTGGAACCTGCGACGGTATTGGAAAAAGGCGTTGAAGCGATGACTGAAACGGGTACGCCACCTGTCAAAAAGGAGTCCAAACCGGGTACGAGTTTTAAAAAAGAGGTGACGGAGCGCGATGCGTCGAATTTGCAACATTGGGAAAGCCTTTATCAAGGGTTGACGAGCGCGCCGCCTACGGAGGAGGGTCGAAACGCGCCGCCTTCTTCGCCCGCGCCGATACAAGCGAGCCATGCGTCGATGGATGAATTAGACGATTTGGATAATACGTTTTCAAAAAACGTTAAAGAGCCGTATCAAATTCACGCCACTTATATTGTCAGTCATATTAAATCTGGTTTCATTTTAATCGACCAACAAGCTGCTTCAGAACGAATTGTATATGAAAAATATTTAGATGCGATTGAAGAAAAGAATATCGTTGTTCAACAAATGTTATTTCCGAGAACGCTTCGTTTTTCCACTTCGGATGCAGTTTTATTGAAAGAAATTCTGCCTGAAATCAATCGTTTAGGATTTGATATTCAAGAATTTGGCGGCGGTTCGTTCATTGTACATGGGGTTCCTGCGGATTGGAATGGTCAAAATGAGCAAAAAGTGATTGAATCTTTGCTCGAACAATTCAAAAAAGAGACGGATTTGCACCTCAATTCGACGGAACGCATCGCTCGAAGCATGGCGCGGCAAGCGGCTATCAAGCGCGGAACACCTTTAACGATTGTGGAAATGCGGGAATTAATCGACCGCTTGTTTGCCTGTTCGATGCCATTCAAGAGTCCGACGGGGCGAAATTGTTTTATAACCTACGATTTAGAAACCTTAAACAAACAATTTTTAGAATAATTCAATTCAACAAAAAATAAACAAAATGGGTGGTTTATTCATCACAGAGGTTGTTAAAAAGCTATTATTGATTAATATTGGCGTTTATTTTATAATAAGTGTTTTTTTTCCGACGCTTGCGCCGATGCTTGCGATGCACTACCCTTTTGAAGTGCCGAGTCTTTCGCCAGAACAACAAGCAGAATTTGGCGAATATATGGCGAATCATCCTGATATGAATATTGGGTTTATGCCCATGCAATTGGTGACGTATATGTTCATGCACGCGAACGCTAATCACTTGATAATGAACATGATAGGTTTAATGATGTTTGGACCGTTGGTCGAATCTCAATTAGGTCAAGAGCGTTTTTTAATATATTATTTATTAACAGGTTTTGGTGCCTTGGGTTTGCACATCGGTTTGCAGTGGTACGACATTCATGCAAATCCAGCGTTGACGGTGGTGGATAAATTTTGGACAGCCAAAAGTAGTCTTGTGGGCGCGTCGGGAGCTATTTTTGGGATTACTGCCGCTTTGGGTTTCTTGATGCCGAAAGCACAATTTTCTTTAATTTTTTTGCCGATGGTTTCCTTTCCTGCTTGGTTGATGGTTTCGGTTTATCTTGCGATTGAGGTGTATCATGTAGCATACCGCCCTGCACACGATGGCGTAGCGCATTGGGCGCACTTGGGGGGCGCGCTTTTTGGATTAATCATTCTTTTATGGTGGTCCAGAGGCTCTATTTTTAAATAGTGTTAAATCAAAAAATATAAAATATATGTTTCGTTCAATTTGGGAGGATGTCAAACGCGAGTTTTCGCAAGGCAACATGGTGACGCGGTTGATTATTATAAATGGTGCGGTTTGGGTTTTCATCAATATTATGAAAATATTTTTGAGTACGCCAGGAGCGGATCCAAAGTCAGCGTATAATGCGGTGCTTCACTTTTTTTGTTTCAGCAGCAACATCTGGCATGATTTGAAGTATCCTTGGGTGTTATTAACGGCAGGTTTTCTGCACGAAGATTTTGGTCATATCCTTTGGAATATGCTGGGGCTATATTGGTTTGGGCGAATTGTCGGTGATTTATTGGGTAATAGACGTATTTTACCAATTTATATTTTAGGAACAATTACAGGATTAATTGTATATTTTTTTGTACGAAATTTTTCACCCTATTTGGCGGGCATGCCATCGTATGCGATGGGTGCGTCTGCCGCGACGATGGCGATGACCGCCGCCGCCGCAACGGTTGCGCCCGATTATTCCTTCAATTTACTTTTTGTCGGTCCTGTCAAATTAAAATATTTAGCGATTTTGACCATTTTTTTAAATGTGATTGCCATCGCAGAAAATGCAAACACGGGTGGGGCTTTTGCGCATCTGGGCGGGGCGGCATTTGGTTGGCTGTTCGTGACGCAATTGCAAAACGGGGTGGATTTAGGTGAATTTATTTACACTTTTGGTAATTATATCACTAATTTGTTTACACGCAAGCCCAATCCTTACGAACCCAAAGTGACCTATCGGCGTGAAAAAGAGCGTACACAACCGACTGCCAAAGCAGATAGTAAAGGGGATCATAAAAACAATGCTGAATATGAAAATCGTTTAAATATGATTTTAGACAAAATAAAACAATTTGGCTATGATGGACTTACGCCTGATGAAAAAGAATTTTTATTTAAAGCAAGTGGAAAATCTTAATTTCTAATGATGAATGATAAATGATGAATGATGAATGATAAATGATGAATGATGAATGATGAATGATGAATGATGAATTTTTCATCATTCATCATTCATCATTTATCATTCATCATTCATCATTCATCATTCATCATTTATCATTCATCATTCATCATTCATCAAAATATTTATGAATTGTCCAATTTGTCAATTACCGAATGTATCCATGATACACACGCCTATCTGTCCCAGATGCGGGACGGATTTGTTGCAAATGGACACGAATGAGACCATTGAAGACCGTTTTAAAACGGTCTTGAAACAGCGACTGGCACTCGAAGGCGAAATTTCGCTGCTCAAAAAAAAACAAGACCAAGACATTGCAAAACGCGCTCGCAAACGGAACTATTTGATTATCATCGGTTTAATCAGCTTTATAAGCTGGCGCGCTGGTCAAAAACCAATGGTTTTGCGCAGTGATTTTACCCGTAAATCGGATTCTTTATCCATGATGAATCGGCGTTTTGAATGGATGAAATATCGATTTGACACGCTCAATAGCCATCCGCCTTGTGTGAAAGTGATTCGATATGCTTATCAACAAGGGGATTATTTGGGGAAATTGGGCAAATTTTTTTTCAATAATGACGAAATGGGTTATCAAATTGGCAAAGATAACGGCATTTTGACGCGGGAACAGTGGACAAAAATGAAACCGGGTGATACGCTAAACATTTATATTCGTTAAATGGACACATTTTATCTAAACCATTGATGTTAATGTTTTATATTTTTTGTAATAATTTATCTTTTAGGGTATTTTATCTATAAATATTACGGACTATCTTTGTCTTTCCATTAAAAAATGTCACTAATACGCTCTTTGAGTGTTAAGATAAAGAACGGTTGGAATTAGGATTAAATAAGATTTTTTTGGGATTAAATGGGATTGATTTTTTGGATTTTTTGGA
>JBDKKX010000374.1:0-5973 GCA_039795795.1 Bacteroidota bacterium
GCCACTCGTCATATTGCTATAACCGTTCGACTTGCATGTATTAAGCCTGCCGCTAGCGTTCATCCTGAGCCAGGATCAAACTCTTCATAGTAATATCTTTATAGTTTTTCGTCCATTCGAGATGGCGCGAGAAACGATTTTGCAATTTAAAGTATAACTACTTGTAGCTTAATCCAATTCTTCCAAAAGATAACAAGGAAAAAATGGTCGCTCTGATTTAATTCTATTTACACTTTCATCTTACCTGATTTGGTGCTTCTTAATCTCTCTCCGATTTTTCAAAGAACTTTTTATATAGTTGACTCGAATCTTGCGACCCGAATCTCAATACGTTGCTTAATTTTTACCGAAAAACTTTTTATCTCGGTACGCTTTTCTTAGCGGCTGCAAAGGTACAATCTATTTTGATACTTCCAAACTTTTTTCAAAAAACTTTTATTTTTTTTTATTTTTCTGGATTTTTCAAAACTGCTTGGCTCGTTTGCCGCCTTGTTTCTTAAAGCGACGCAAAGGTACAATCAATTTTCATATCTCCAAACTTTTTTCAAAAAAAAATCAACTTTTTTTTATTTTTTTTTAGATGCTTTTAAAACTGTTTGTCTCGTTTGACCTCCTCTTTCTTAAAGCGACGCAAAGGTACAACTTGATTTCATTCTACCAAACTTTTTTGCATTTATTTTTACTTTTTTTTGATTTATTTTTTGAAACGCAAAAAAATGAACCAAAAAGGACGGTTTGGGTTTCTATAAGAAACTATCTTTTGCAACCTTTTTTTCAATCCGTAGATTCAAATAAAACAAATGAGTGCTGTATCCAGAAAATTAGAAGTTATTGATAAAATCATTCGCCTCCAAAATGAGGCGATTTTAGAAGAAATTGAAGCCTTATTGCGCGTTGTGGAGCAACAAATGGCACGTATTGAGGTAGATCCTTTGAAAAATTTGGTCAAACCCATCAAAAAAACCTTAGATATTGAGGCTTTAAAACGAGCAAAGGGTTACAAAGGAGTCAATCGCCCGCGTTTCAATCGCCTTATCAAAGAAGTGAACATTACGGAATCTACCGAACAACTCTTAAACCAATTAAAAGAATAGAATGAGGTATTTTTTTGATACAAACATTGTCATACTCTATTTACGGGAAGACCCTTTAATTCAACTTATTGAAGATAAATTTAATCCATTATCGCTTGATAATGAAGCCTTTCTGAGTGTTGTCAGCAAAGGAGAATTAAATGCACTCTCGAAAAAGAATGATTGGGGCGAAGCCCGAATCCGAAAAGTAGAACGCATTTGCGATGAATTGCTCATTACGGACATCCATAGCGAGGATGTAATTGAGCGATACGGTGAAATTGATGCTTTTAGTCAAGGCAGATTGAAAAGCAGACCCGCTCGTTTCTCGGCAAGAAATATGAGTAAAAATGATTTGTGGATTGCCGCAACTGCCTCCATCACAAATGCGACTTTGCTAACCACCGATCGAGACTTTGATCATCTTAATGATGTGTTTTTGAATGTTGAGTACATTCAATTGCCAACTTAACTGCTTTTAAACGAAGAACCGTCGTAAAATGCCCTTTTGTGGCACTTTACGACGGTTCTTCGTTCAGGATGGTTTCGTATAGACCTCTATCATTTTATTTTTAAAATATGTTTTTTATTTCACATTTACTTTTAATATTCAACAAACCTTTTGCATTTTTGCCTTTCATTGAATTAAACGATTTTTAACAAACTTAAATTTAAAATGATTAACGCGATTTTTAAACAACAAAATAGATATTGATAGAAGGGAAGACGCACTTACTTCTACCGTATTTGGTCATTTGTTTTTATTACCCAATGAAATTTTATGGAAAATTATTGGTAATGAAGCCATGCAAAAGAGTGTAAACCCGATTGAAGTTTACCAAATTGAATTTTGGCCTCATTGGAATCCCGAAGGAACTGGCAATAGCAAGTATGTTGAGCCTGATGTATTTATAGAAACAGAGGATTTCAATGTAATTGTTGAAGCCAAACGAGGAGATGACAGCGGACAAGGTCAAGACCAGTGGCAAAAAGAAATAAAAGCCTACCAAAATGAATATTCGGACTATGCGGACAAAAAAGTTTATTTCTTGGCGGTTGGAGGTAATCCCAACGAAGAACCAGAAGAACTGAATGAAATACCAATTTTTAAATTAAGTTGGAACAGGCTTTTAACAAACGTCCAGCAACAAATCAAGGTCATCAATGACAGTAATAACGTTAGTAGTAAAGTCTTAGAACGTTTATCAAGAGGAATGAGCATTTTTGGTTATTACAATTATCACTGGTTTCATACATGGGAACTGCGATACGCATTATCTAACTATGCTTTGGCTATTGAGCAGTTTAATCGTCCTGAAATCAACTTAATGCATCAATATAAAATTTCAGATAAATATTTGAACCTTTTAGTTTAATTGAAATAAATTAATTTATATTTATAAACAATTCAAAATTAAAAAATTATGATTAATAAAATCGAAAAAAAAGAGTTGGAAGACATTTTCTTGGATGTTAGAAAAGCGTACAGGTTACTCTTTTTATATCAACAGCGCGTTCTAAGTTCCATAAAATATATCAAACAAAAATTAAAATTAAATAAACCAAGTGGTTCTGCCTATGCAAGTTTCCCTATAAGACAAGGGAAAGGGGAGTTAGATAATTGGGCATGGGATTGGCTTGCAATGTATCATTATGAGTTTTATTTTGGTGCTGTACAAAATACCTCAACTCACCTTGCCATTTGGATTATAAGTGATTCTGGTTTATTTGAAAAGCATAATATTTCTAATGGATTCGATGGCAGAGTTTTAGAAATAAAAAACTATGCGGCTCCCGAAGAATCCGATACATTAGTTGTATTCTATGCTTCATCTGATAAAACTAAATTACGGTATAATCAGGTTAGTGATTTTAAAACAAAAAATTTTAGAAAAAACTCTGTATATGTTCCTTATCTTCAAACTAATAGTGCAGGTGAGAAATTCTTGAGCATGAGTTTTCCAATGTCTGAATTTATAGATGAGGAGGGTATTTTAAAGATTGTTAAGACCTTCGTTGAGAAATGCAAGGAAAATGGAATTGAAGGAATTGAAATCAAGACAGAGGAAGTGAAACCCACATAAACGAATATAAATTAAAACGGAATGGTTCTACAAAGGCGCACTTTGCAGAACCGTTTGGCATAGAGAAATCCTTTTGTCCTTTTACGCTTGTCCTTCCGCAGGAATCTTTTGTACCACGTTTGTCATTCCGCAGGAAACTCCAAATGCAAAAGATTCCTTCGGAATGACAAAGTGAAGGACGCAAAACGGTTCTGCAAAGGCACACTATGTAGAATCATTTTTCCATTCCGTTTTCAATGCCTTCAAAACGACCATCATCATATCCACAAAAGCGTCCTCCGAACCTTCTTTTAAGAAAAGCATTACATTCCCCGATTTCTTCAAATGGAAAACGTATTTTTGAAAGGGACTTTTTTTGCAATATTGACCAAACGCCCCACCTTCTAATGGACGTACCTCTGTTAAAATATGCTCCAGCCGTTCAATCAACACCAATTTTGCTTGAATAATTCGTTCAAAATCGGCTTCGCAATTAGAATAACGGCTTATAAATGCTTTTTCAGTAGAATATTTGGCAATTTTAAGCAGCCGTTTGAAATTATCTCGTTGGATGACGGCATTCAAAGCAGGGTCATCATTTTGCCGCCGCAATAATGCAATCCATTCATAAGCAGGCGATTTGACTTTAAGCCGATTGAACTTTTTGTCCAATAACACAAATCCTTCATCCACAGAAGGATTGAGTGCCATCGCATGCTCCCAAATCACAGAAATACGGGTCATCGGTTTTGAAGCAACAAGGTTCCAAGCAGGAATCAGCTGGGTTTGCAATGCCGTTTCAATATCTATTTCTTCAAAAGTCGTTATGTTTCGGAGTCCGATGAGCGCAATGCTTTTAGTGGTTGTCTGGGTGATATATTGACGGTTGCTTGGGAATTTCAGTTCGAAAAGGTACGTGAAATCTTGCCGAGTCGGTAAGGCAAAGCCGTTTTCATGCCAAATTTCCCAAAACATTTGTTCATAATTTTGATCCAAACCAGCGATTTTCCCCCGACCATCGGGCATGGATTTCGTACCAATCTGCCACTTTCCTGCATAAAAATAGAGGATTATCAACGAACCGTCAATCTTTTCAAAGCATTTGAAGTCCGAAAAGTCAAAATTCGTTGTTTTTTTCGGGTCATAATCCCCAAAACGGCTGAATGGATACGCTCTAATTTCATAGGTGTTTTTGTCCAAAATAATCCCTCGACATTCATTCGTAATGGGATTTCTGGACGTTTTCGTATGGTCGTAACAAAGGGTTACGAGTTCGGGATAAGCAATCGAATAAACGGCTTTGATATTAAATTCGTCTTGAAGCTGGGCAATTCCAAACTGTTTTAAATAATTTATTAACTCCATAATTAAAGTTTAGATTCTTAAAAAACGTGCTAAGAATCAACAAAGATAAAACTTTTTTTTTGCAAATCATGGATAATAGCAACTTTTTTGAGTTTCCGAAATCTGAAATTACAAAACGGTTCTGCAAAGTGTGCCTTTGCAGAACCGTTCCTTTTATAAATCATTGAGAATCAATCCTTCATAAAGCCAATGCCTGTTGCACTTCCAATTTAAGCGGAGCCAAATGCTGTTCTACAATTTTCCAAATCACGGAATCATCAATATTGTCATACGCATGAATCAAGCGATTGCGTACTGAAATCATTTGGGGCATGTACGACAATTCAAAAACAGTCTCGTGTTTTTTGAATTGCGTCACGGCTTCGCCAATAATCCCTAATTGACGTTCAATCGCATTTTTACTTTTTAAATCGGCTTGGTAAGCGTCGAAATCCTCAATGCCTTGTGAAAAAAGTTCAATCAATTCAATGGCATTGAGGATATCATACAGGTACTTTTGCGCTCTTTCGGTCATAAATTAATTGTTTGGTGCGTTCGACGACGCGTTTGAAAATAATATTTTTAATCGGTTGATCCGTTAATAAATCCACTTTGCGTTCCAATAGTGATTCCAAATCATCCCACATTTTTAGAATGGTCGTGCCTCGTTCAATCGGCGACATCGGTTGCAATTCGACGATTAAATCAATATCGCTCGTCAACGGATTGAACCGTTCGGTAATCACCGAGCCAAACACATACAATTTTTCAACCCGATAGTATTCACACAATTGGGTCAATGGAGCGTAACGCGCTCCGATAATGGGTATTTTAGAAATATTTATAGCCGTCATTGTCCAAATTTTAGTACAAAAATAAAGCAATTTTTGGAAATACAAGTGTTTTATTTTGAATGTTTTTTTTGTAAAACGGGTTGCACACCTCCTTTTTTTGTTAATTTTAGTAAAATTGTATTAAAAAATTTGCACAAGTCATGAAATCATTTACATTTGCATCCTAATTACTTCATACTGAGGGAATGCTTCTATCAAGTACCCGACAGTTATCTTTCTTATTTTATCACTTTAAAAAATTGAAAAATGAAAATGCATGACCGCCGTAATTACATCAACAGGTTGCACGATTTAATCAAAAGAAAAGCAACAGGTTCATTAGACGCATTAGCCGACCGATTTGGGGTGGGGCGAAGTACCATGTCACGGTACATTGATGATTACAAGCAAGAATTTGACGCACCGCTTGCCTACGACCGAAATGCTCGTTCGTACTATTACACGGAACCTTTTGAAGTGCGGGTGTGGGTAGAAATCAGGAGAAGTGAAGATTAGATTAAAAAAAAAAAAAATTAAAATTTTAGATTTAAAACATAATCTATTGATTATCAATTACTTAAAATATTAAAAATTTCAAAGTAGGTTCTTTTTCTAAAAATTTTTAAATTTTTTTTTTTCGTTCTCATTTTTTGAGTACGT
>JBDKKX010000375.1:0-5956 GCA_039795795.1 Bacteroidota bacterium
CTTAGTACCTCAGAAAATAATTTTCGACACAGATTGAACAGATTTTACGAGATTTCACAGATTTTTTTTGATTTTCAATCTTTAAAATCAAAAAAAATCTGTGAAATCTCGTAAAATCTGTTCAATCTGTGTCGAAAAATATTTTCTCATGTACTAAGGAAAATAATAATTAAAATTTTACAGATGCCTACAAATTCTCAAAATTCAAGATTAATTGCCCTTTCAGCTTTAGCGTTTGTGGTCTTTAACTTTCCATTATTAGACGTTTTTCGGAAAATGCGTTGGTTTCATGGCATTCCTTCGACGTACCTTTTTTTATTTATCGGCTGGTTTGTGCTCATTTTGACGGCACGACGCATTGTGGAAGGAAAACGATTGCCTTTTTTTAGAAGAAAAGAGTTATGAAAATACAAATTTCGATGCTTTCGCCCATCAAGTTCGGGAAACTTGGAAAGTTTCCCGAACTTGTGCGAGACCTTATTAAAATTTTATTACTTATCGGCACTTTTGGGCTTCAAGTTTCTGGTTGTGGTGCGCAAATCCCTGCAAATCGGGCGCATTGCACGAATCCCGCTTTTGACAAAGAAGTTGCCTTTTACCTAAGTTTCACCATTCCAACAATTGACCCCAATGGTTTGAAAAAATTACCGCCCGAAACCGTCCTTTTAGATGCTCGCGAAAAAAAAGAATATGAAATTAGCCATCTTCCAAAAGCAAGATATTGTGGTTATAATCAATTTGATATTCAAAAATGGCAACATTTAACTAAAAATCAGCCGATTGTCGTCTATTGTTCCATTGGTTATCGGAGCGAAAAAATAGCTGAAAAATTTAAAAAAGCTGGATTTACACAAGTCTATAACCTTTACGGCAGTATTTTTGAATGGGTGAATCAAGGAAATCCAGTCGTGGATGCGCAAGAAAAACCGACTTTAAAAATCCATACATTCAACCAATCTTGGAGCAAATGGGTAAAATCAACCAGTGTAACAACGATTTGGTAAAGGACGAAATGTTAAAATTTTGTCAAAGTTTTGTCAAAATTTATACAATATTGATTTTCAAATATTTGTAAAACCAAATGAATCAGATTCTTATGATTAAACCGAAAAAAAATGTAATTTTTCGCTAAAATATCATGTCACAAAACGCCCTAAAAAAGCGTTCTTTGTGCGAGATTTCGATTTGAAACTCAGAAAAAATCAGTAAATAACCTTAACCTTAATTAAATCTCTTTCAATTGAAAGTTATGAGAAATCCACAGATGCTTCGGATTGCGGCAGGTGCGCTCGCAATTGCTACGATGTTTACGACTGCTTGTACGCCTGACGCGACGACAACGCCTGTAACGACTCCAGTTTATGCAAAAGCACAATTTGTGCATGTTGCGCCAGAGGCTCCAGGGACGATTGTCTCAGTGGACGGCAAAAATATTAACACAGATTCGTTGACATATTTAAAATTAATTAATTATGTAGATGTAGATGTCACGGCGGCAGGCAAGCGCATAATTAAGTTTGATGCCAAAACAGGTAATCTTACGACGGATTCGCTTGCTATGAATAAAGATGTTTATTATTCTTTTTTTGCATACTCTGATTCAGGCAAAACGCGCACCAAAATTGCTTCTGATGATTTGGCAACACCTACAACAGGTAAAGCAAAATTGCGGATTAGCCATTTTATTTCAGACGCGCTTGTTAATGTGGATGTGGAAGCAGTTGCTCCAGGTCAATCCGCAACGACAAGAAATGATTTTGCGGGTCTTAAGTTCAAAGATGTAACCAGTTTTATTGAATTACCAGCAGGTAGTTATGATTTAAAAGTGAAATCATCCTATAATGGTCAGCCTCTTTTCCTTATCCCTACGGTTACTTTTGATGCTGGCAAGTCTTACACATTGGTTGCCAGAGGGTATGTGCAAAAAGCAAATGCGTCGGGTGTCTTTATTATTAACAATAAATAGTTTTAAGATTGCAGGATTTGCGAAATTTGTGGTTTCGCAAATCTTCCTTGAAATCGTTCCATACACAGATGAGTTTGAAATATATCGTAGCCTTTCCTGTTACTGGAAAGGCTTTTTTTGCTTTTATGGATAAAGTTTCGCAAACTTAACTTATTTTTGCCGCTAAGAAGGACGCATCATCTTAATCTATTTCGATTATTTGTTTATTTGAAATGAAAATTCTCCAACTCTGCAAAAAATTTCCTTATCCGTTGAAAGACGGTGAGTCGGTGGCTGTCACGCAACTTGCCAAAGCCTTGCATGAGTTGGGCGCGGAGGTCACGTTGTTGACGATGAACACGAGCAAACATCCTGTGGACATGCACACTTTACCTGCATCTTTTTGTGCGATTTATCAAGCGATTTATGAAGTGCCTGTGTTCAATCATATTACGATGTTGGGTGCTTTTTGGAATTTATTTGAAAAGGAATCTTATCATATATCTCGTTTTATTTCAAAGGGTTATGAGAAAAAATTGATTCAAATCCTTCAATCCGAATCTTTTGATGTGGTTCAATTAGAGATGATCCATTTGGCACCGTATATTCCTGTTATTAGACAATATTCTAATGCTAAAATTGTTTGTCGGGCGCACAATGTGGAGCATGAAATTTGGAAACGAGTGGCGGATATTACGCGGAATCCGTTTAAAAAATATTATTTGCGTTGGTTGACGGGGAAATTGCGGCGTTTTGAAATTGAAAATTTGGCTTATTATGATGCTTTATTGCCGATAACGGAACGAGATGGGCGTATTTTTCAGCTTTTGGGGTATCGTGGACGGTTGTTAATTACGCCTGTGGGCATGGATAGCCATCGTTTTTCGATGCCGCCGATGTCGATGAATGGTCATTTGTCCATTGGTTTTATTGGTTCGTTGGACTGGACTCCGAATATTGAAGGGTTGAAATGGTTTTTGGAGCATGTTTGGGGGCAGTTTTTGGAGGATAAAAGTCAATTTAAATTGCATATTGCGGGTCGAAACGCGCCAGATTGGTTGTTGAATTTAAAGGTGGAGCATATGAAAGTGCATGGGGAGGTGGAGGATGCGCATCGTTTTACGGAAAAACATCCTGTGATGATAGTGCCGTTGTTTTCTGGGAGTGGGATTCGGGTCAAGATTTTGGAGAGTATGATGTTGGGTCGAGTGGTGATTACGACGAAAATTGGGATGGAGGGGATTCCTGCAAAAGAGGGTGAATCCGTTTTAATAGCGAATACGGCGGCTGAATTTGTTGAAAAAATTCGATTTTGTCGCCAAAATGCAGAAAAAATGGCTCAGATTGGTGCTTCGGCGCGCAAATTAATGTTGAAAGAGTTTGATAATTTGACCATTGCGGCGCGTGTTTTAGATTTTTACGATAATTTGAATCTTAAAAATGAAAAGTTGAAAACATTGTGAGTATTTTACTAATCAGTTTGACGGTTATTTGTGCGGTAAGCGTGCTGCATACTTATCTTTTTTTTCCGTTATGGGCGCGTTGGCGTTCACGAGGGCGGGATTTTAATGAAATTTGTTTTGAAAAATCGGATAATTTGCCGATGGTTACGGTCATTATGTCCGTTTATAATGAGGAAAAAGTGATTATCGACAAATTAAATTCGCTTTTGCACACGGATTACCCAAAGGAAAAATGGCATTGGCGGATTGGCTCGGATGGTTCGTCGGATGCAACGAATGATTTAGTTGAAAATTTTAAAAATACATATCTTGTTGAAAACTTGCATTTTACACCCTTTTCAAATCGGCGCGGCAAGCCGCCTGTTTTAAACGATTTAGTTCAACAAGCGATTGAACAATTTGGTGCAAATGTGCATCATGTTTTGCTTTTGACGGATGCAAATGTTTTATTGGATAAAAATGCTGTTTTTCAATTGGTTAAGCATTTTAAAAATACAGATATTGCTTTAATGGATGCCAATATGATACCTGTCGGTATGAAATCGGATGGTATCAGCACTTCGGAACATCAATATTTGCGCTCGGAGGTGTTGTTAAAATATCGGGAAGGAGTGATTTTTGGGAAAATGTTGGGTCCATTTGGAGGTTGTTATGCCTTGCGTGCTGATTTTTTTACGCCTGTGCCGCCCAATTATTTGGTAGATGATTTTTATATTGCAATGCGTGCGTTGGAAAAAGGGGGTAAAGCGGGGATTGAATTGACTGCACATTGTTATGAAAGTGTTTCGCACGATATTGGGGAAGAATATCGGCGGAAAAAGCGGATTTCATCGGGCAATTTTCAAAATTTGAATACTTTCGCGCCTATTTTGTGGAAATTCGATATTTTATCTTATTTATTTTTTTCGCATAAAGTATTGCGATGGATAACGCCGTTTTTAATTGTAATCGGTTGGTTTGCGAGTGGGATTTTGGCATGGAAAGGTTTGTTTTTATATAAAACTTTGTTTTGGGGATGTGGTTTAGTAATGCTCGGTTTACCTATTTTGGATTTATTATTGCAAAAGCTCAATTATAATTTTCGGATTTTGAGGGGCATACGCTATTGGATTTGGATGAATGTCGCTTTATTAGAAGGATTTTTTAAATATTTATCAGGCATTAAAAGCAATATTTGGCAACCCACTAAGCGGGTATAATCCATTTGGACAGTTGTTGTTGTTTGGGTAATTACGATACGAATTGGAACGCGGAGGACGCGGATTGGACGGATTTACGCGGATTTTTTTTGAATTTATGCTGAATTTCCAGCATAAATTCAAAAAAAATCCGCGTAAATCCGTCCAATCCGCGTCCTCCGCGTTCCAATTCGTATCGTAATTTACCAATGTATCAATACGCTCTCGCAAATAAAACCCGTTGCGTTGAAGGCTTTCCTGTCAAAATACAAACCCCTTTTTCGAGTTTTGCATTCAACGGAATACACCGAATCGTCGCTTTGGTCAATTCTTTAATTTTTTCTTCTGTTTCAGTCGTTCCGTCCCAATGCGCGAGGATAAACCCACCCTTGTCATCCAACACTTTTTTAAAAGTATCGAAATCATCCACTTTGGTCGTATGTTCATCGCGATAGGCTTTAGCGCGTTCAAACAAATTCGTTTGAATCTCTTTCAATAATTTTTTGATATAATCGTCAATATCTTCCAATGGAACACTCCTTTTTTCCTTCGTATCACGGCGCGCCACTTCAACTTTGCCCGCAGCCAAATCCCGCGCCCCAATCCCAATCCGAACGGGTACACCAATCATCTCGTATTCTGCGAATTTAAAACCCGGTCGTTTAGAATCATCTTTATCATATTTTACACTAATGCCTTTGGTTTTCAACGCTTTCATAATTTTTTCTGCCGCTTCCGTAATTTCAGGAGTCGGTTTCGGAATTGGGACAATCACCACTTGAATCGGGGCTAATTTCGGCGGCAAAACCAAACCATCATCATCCGAATGCGTCATAATCAACCCACCAATCAAGCGCGTCGAAGCACCCCAAGAAGTTGCCCACACGTATTCTTCTTTATTTTCTTTACTTAAAAACTTGACATCGAACGCTTTAGCAAAATTTTGTCCCAAAAAATGAGACGTACCTGCTTGTAAAGCCTTGCCATCCTGCATCAACGCCTCAATACAATAAGTATCCACCGCGCCCGCAAAACGTTCATTCGCCGTTTTACGACCTCGAACCACAGGCATTGCCATATATTTTTCCGCAAAAGTGGCATAAACCTCCAACATGCGTTCTGCTTCCTCAACCGCCTCTTGCGAAGTCGAATGCGCCGTATGCCCTTCCTGCCATAAAAATTCAGTCGTGCGCAAAAAAGGACGTGTTCGCATTTCCCAACGCACCACATTCGCCCATTGATTGATCAACAAAGGCAAATCTCGATACGATTGAATCCAATCCCGATACGTATCCCATATAATGGTCTCCGAAGTCGGGCGAACAATCAATTCTTCTTCCAATTTCGCATCAGGGTCAACGATAATGCCA
>JBDKKX010000376.1:0-5945 GCA_039795795.1 Bacteroidota bacterium
GAAGAAGTAGCACAGGGCTTGTCGATTTTGAGCGACCGCGAAGTGCAAGTGATTTCGGCATATTACGGTTTGAATGAATTTAAAGCTTTGACCCTCGAAGAAATTGGAGAAGCCTACGGCTTGACAAGGGAACGGGTGCGGCAAATCAAAGAAAGAGCGATTCGGCGTTTGCGCAAATCGTATAATTCAAATGATATGAAATCTTATTTGTAAAATATTGATTTTGAATCTTTGGAACGGCGTAGGTGGAGAACACTTACGCCGTTTTTTTATAACGCCCAAAAAAATTGTGAAAAATGAACAAAAAAAACGATTTTGATGTTCTTTTTGAAAGTTGAAAACCTATTTTTGTAATTATTTCACAATTATAACTTATGCTTGTACAATATTCCGTTGAAAATTACAAAATCTTCGAGCAAGAAGCCAAAATCAGTTTTGTCGCTTCCAATTATTATCACGAACGTGAACCCGAAAATGTCGTAGATTTTCCTCATTTTGGCTTGCGTTTGCTGAAAAGTGCCGTGATTTATGGCGCGAATGCCAGTGGGAAAAGTAAATTATTTGAAAGTATGCGTTTTGCGAAAGGATTTATCTTATCCTCGTCCAAAGACCAACAAGTAGATGAATTAATTCCGATTGAGCCTTTCAAATTCAGTACCCAAACGATTGATGCACCATCCGTTTTTGAATTCATCTTCATTCATAACGAGTACATGTATCGTTATGGCTTCGAAATCACGAAGGAAAAAGTGATTTCAGAATGGCTTTATGTCCGTTCCAAATTGAAAGAAACCGAACTTTTTTTTCGAGAAGAACAAGATTTCAAAGTCAATTTCCATTATTTTAAAATCGAAGATTTAATTGAGCGACAAAGGATTCGACCCAATGCGTTATTATTATCGACGGCTGCGTTTTGGAATGACAAACTTGCCGTTACGTTGTTAGGCTGGTTTAGAAATCAATTGAATGTTATTTCGGGTTTGCGGGAGCAACATTATATAGGCTATTCGATGGGTAAATTACAAGATTTAAACACTAAAAATGAAATTTTAAAATTTATAAAAGATGCAGATTTAGGCATTTATGATTTGTCGCCTCAAAAATTGGACGTAAATCAGTTGCCCATCCCTCAAAATATAAAAACCTTGTTAGCGAAAAAGAAGGAAGAGACACCCGACTTATTTTTCGATGTCATCACGGAGCATAGAAAATTTAATAACTTAAAAATGGAGGTTGAAAAAGTCTATCTTTCAATGGATGAAGACGAATCATCGGGTACACGGAAATATTTTGCGTTGTCAGGACCCATTTTGGAAACTTTAAAGAAAGGCGAAACCTTGATTATTGACGAGATGGATGCCAAATTGCACCCAAATCTCACCCGTAAATTGATTGGATTATTCAATTCGGCGGTTACAAATCCGCATCAAGCGCAGTTGCTTTTCAATACACATGATACCAATTTATTAGATATTGATTTATTTAGACGAGACCAAATTTGGTTTGTGAACAAAGACCGATATGGTGCTGCCTGTATCTATGCGTTGTCGGATATGAAAGGCATTCGCAAAGATGACCCCATCCAGAAAAATTATTTAGAAGGAATTTATGGAGGCGTGCCGTTTTTAGGCGATTTTAACGCATTATTCAAGGATTAAAACCATGCTATGATAAATTATAAAGATAATCGAACTCGAAATTACCGCCGTTCACCCAGTTTGGAGCGAATGGATGGCAGTATTCCGCAAAAAATCAAATTATTAATTATCTGCGAAGGCAAAAATACAGAACCGTCTTATTTTAAACAATTTCGGTATCCTGCGACGATTGAAACCATAGACATCGAAGGCACTGGTTACAATACGGTGTCTTTGGTCGAATATGCGGAAAAAAGAAAGCAAGAAGCTAAATATCAGCATCATAAAGTTTGGTGTGTGTTTGACGCAGACCCCAAAGCGCATGACCCGAATCAACTTGTCCATTTTAATAATGCTATCAAAAAAGCGGAAGCATTGGGTTTCAACGTAGCGTATTCGCACCAAGCGTTTGAATATTGGTTGATTTTGCATTTTGAAGACCATCAAGGCGGACCGATGCATCGAGATTTATATGCGGCGAAAATTAATAAATACCTTAAAGCGATTGATTCTAAAGTAGTTTATGATAAAGACCGCAAAGAAGTTAGTGAAAGTTTTTTTAATATTATGCTCGCCGCAGACCCCAAAACGCACGAATCCAGACAAGTGCTCGCTTTGAAAAGAGCTAAAAAAATTTATAGCCAATATGACCATCAAAATCCTGCAAAAGAAGAATCTTCTACAACCGTCTTTAAACTTGTATGGGAATTATTTGAGTAGCGGTCGAATTATTTGTAAAATATTGATTTTGAATCTTTGGAACGGCGTAGGTGGAAAACACTTAGTAAAAGCATTTTAATAAATCCGCCCATAAAGTTCGGGAAACTTGGAAAGTTTCCCGAACTTGTGCGAATAAAGTTCGGGAAACTTGGAAAGTTTCCCGAACTTGTGCGAGACCTTATTAAAATCTTGTTACTTACGCCATTTTTTTGTAAATTTTCGTTTTTTTGCAACTTTTGTTCTAAAAATAGCATACCTTCGCGCCGCAAATCAAAATCATTTAAATCCTTGTGGAAATCAACCGTTTAAAATCACCCAGTTATGAAATTGAATGTTCTTTTAGCGAAAACCGATCAATTATCCGCGATTATCAAGGCGAATATCACGGATACCATTGATAAATTCAAAAATAAGCAAACTTTATTTCGCGGCGAGCGCAAAGCGTATAAAGAACGCAGTCCTGAATTTGCAGACCCTACGCAGATTTTGGATAAACAGGTGCATTCCACTGTCGAGGAAACGCTTGAGTATTTATTTAAATTGACGCATAATTATTTGTCTGCGAAGTTAGACCAAGAAGCGACGAATTGTAGTGGTTTGGCGAAAGCGGAATTGATTTTGAATGGAGAATCTTATGGCGAATTCACCACTGGGGAATTAATGGCGTTAAAAGGTTTCTTTGAACAGCAAATTTTCAAAGATATGCTTGGAAATATGCCGACGATGTCGCTCGCGGAACGTTGGACGAAATGTCATACGCCCGAATATGCTTCTCGTGCCGTTTATGAAAACCCGTTGCAACAATGGGTCGCAAAACAAACGGAAATTTATGAAGTGCCGCATTTCGACCCGCAAGGCAAACAACCGGCGGTCATCGTCAAGGAAAAGAAAACGATTGAAGTCGCAGATTTGGAACGGCAACTTTATACAGGAGAAGTGTCGCATATCGACAAAGCATATATGATTGCGCGCTTATCCGAATTGAGTTTAGCCATCAAAGAGGCGTTGGAAAAAGCCAATGAAGCCGAAGTGATTAAATCAAAAATGAATATAAAACGCTTGTTCCGCTACGTGCAGACAGGCAAATAAGAAATTGGCAACAATGTAAGTTTAAGCTCAAGTTCCTTCTTTTTGTCACACTCAGGGTGATTAAGGTTGATGCCAAAAGTTTAGACTCAAGGTCAATGGCAGCAAAAAAAGGTCAGGCAGAACATTACTGCATAATACGCGAGTTCGATTCTCGCCCCCCATTCAAGGCTCGTAAGAGCTTGATAATCAATATAATATGGGGGTTATGTAATTGGTTAACATATGTGCATTTTCATCAAGTTAAGCCTGCTTGAATACCTAAGCTGCAATGGGAAGCGTACAGTTGGATAATGCTGTACGTTTCTTTCTTTTTTCACGAAAACCAAAACAAAGGCGTAGGCGAATTGGTATAGCCCAGAACAAGTGTCTGAATCCAGCCCTGAATGGAATTTGTTGGTTCGAGTCCAGCCGCCTTTACTGTCAAACCTAAATGCACGAACAATAGCCTCACTAATGCTTAATAGAGTTGTTTACGTATGTGAATTATGTGTTAATGAACGGTTTTAGAAACGGATTTCCACGACCTTTGTATTCCTTAAAAGTCGTTCCTTTTAAGGTTGAATTTCGTCTAATAGATGAGGCATACTTATTGTCATTTAAGAAAGCATGAAAAAATTACTGATTTGGGCGAGTTTATGGAGCTTGTCGTGGGGGGCTATTGCCCAAAGTTATGCGTTTGACCAGCGCGAAGTGGTTAAAACGGTGGTGATTGATGCAGGTCATGGGGGACACGACTCGGGTTGTTCGGGGCATCATCATCTTGAAAAAAATAATAATTTGGAAGTCGCATTGCAGTTTGGCGGGCTGATTCAGCATCGGTATCCGCAAATTCAAGTGATTTACACACGTTCGAGTGATGTTTTTATCCCGTTGGAGGAGCGGGCAGAAATAGCGAATCGAGCAGGTGCGGATTTATTTATGTCGGTGCATTGCAATTACAATGGTTCGCGGAAGCATCATGCGAATGGTACGGAAACGTATTATTTTAATTCGGATAATCAAGCGGATGCTTGGTTACAAGCGCGGGCAGATGCGGCACATCCAAAAGATTCATTGACGCATTTCGCGCCGATACGGTCTTTTCGGAGCGAAAAAAGCAGAAAAATGGCTTTTTTAATCGAAAATGCTATGCAAAATGTAACGAAACGGCATAGTCGGGGCGTGAAAATAGATGCGTTAAGAGTCTTATATTTGACCAAAATGCCGAGCGTTTTATCGGAAATTGGCTTTTTGACGGACTCGAATGAAGGCGCGTATATTTCCAGTCAGGCAGGACAAAGCGAAATTGCCCAAGCTTTGTTTCAAGCGTTTGAAGCCTATATCGACCCCATGCCCGAAGTGCCTGTTGTGAGAAATGCGTTGGCATTCATCTCATCCATTCCATTGCGAACGTTGCCGTCGGAAGTGGCTTCCATACAAGCCAAAAAATAATATTTTGAATTAGGCATGAAGAAAGAATAGGAATTAAGGAAGCGTGTCTCCTTAATTCCTATTTTTCCTTCATGCCCAATTCAAAATATTAAAATATTAAAAATTTTACGCTTTTTTACCAACGTGATTATCAATTGTTTTGCACAATTTTTTAAAAATCTCGTCAATTGAACCAAGTCCTTCAACCATCAATGATTTTCCAAATTGAGCATAATAATCCGCCACAGGCGTAGTCTCTTTGCGATACACCTGAATGCGTTTCCGCACAATCGATTCATCCGTATCGTCGGTGCGCCCCGAGTTTTTGCCTCTCAACAAGATGCGTTTGACAATTTCATCCTCATTGACCGTCAATTCCACCAATGCCGAAATACTTTGATGCTTTTCGTGCAATAATTTATCAAGGGCTTCCGCCTGCGGGACGGTACGCGGGAAACCATCGAAAATATAACCTTTCACGTCTGGATTTGCTTCCACTCGCTTGCGTAACATGCCAATTGTCACCGAGTCGGGCACTAATTCGCCTTTAGCGATGTAACTTTTCGCCAGCAAACCCAATTCCGTATTGTGGCTCATCTCGTAACGGAACAAATCGCCCGTAGAAATGTGCAACAATCTGTATTTTGTAACTAATTTTTCCGCCTGAGTGCCTTTGCCAGAACCGGGCGGACCGAATAAGATTAAGTTCAACATTTCCAAAGATGCAAGGATTCGTTGTTTGAAGAATAATTTTTAAAACCGTTTATGGATAACTATTGCAAAAATAATCATTTTTTTGAATAGTCGTAGCATTCCAAAGGCGAAGATTGTAAATTCCATTCAATATTTTACTTTTTTGGACGAAAAAAAATAAAATATTTTTTTAGATGACTTCTACCCAATTTTTGATTTAAAATGGAAAATGTGATGATACTATTGGAACACATAGGGACATAGATTTTTTTTGGAACACATAGGGACATAGGACACATAGATTTTTTTTTGGAACACATAGGGACATAGGACGCATAGATTTTTTTTGGAACACATAGGGACATAGGACACATCGTTTCCCGAAATCTATGTGTC
>JBDKKX010000377.1:0-5927 GCA_039795795.1 Bacteroidota bacterium
GCGAACCCTGAATTTGCGACTTCGGTGGGTAAATTTAGCTTTTTATTTTCCGATTTCATCAAGGGCGATTCGCTCATCAAGGTTGGGCGCGATAGCAGTATTGCGTTGCGGTACGCCAAAGACAGTATTGTTGGCTACTCGGTGGCGGATATCGTCAGCAAGGCAACAGGCGGTGTTGGCGGTGCGATTACTAAAAGTTCCGTTTTGGGTACGGTTGCTGTGCCCGATTTGAAGATGAATCAATCTACTGCGTTGAGTAGCTTCGGTTCAGCGTTTGCAGACCCGTTGAAAACGTTGTTTACTTCGGGCGGGACAGTGCCTTCGGCACCTGCATCGGGTATTCCTGCTTTTTCAAAAACGGCTAATTTGACGACTAATTTACCAGATCTCACTGATTTTCAAAATGTTACGTTAGCATCGGGTACGATTTCGCTTTCGGTGACGAATAATTTTCCGTTTGCTATCGACAACCTAAGCGTTGATTTGTTGAACCAAAACGGAACGGCGATTACAACGATTTTGATTCCTGCAAATGGTGCAACGATTGCGCCAGGCAGCAGCGCGACGGGCACTGCGGATTTGACGGGCACAACAATGTCTAATAAATTGGCTTATAAAATTGGCAAATTGAATAGTCCGGGGATTCCTGCGAATACGGTGATTGCACCAGCGGCAACGATGGATGTACAGGTGGCAATTTCGGGGATGAAGGTGAAATCGGGTAGTATCAATATCAAGACAGATCAAAATTTAGCGGGGGATAATATCGTTGCGTCGTTGGCGACGGCGAATGCGGCTCAAAAATTGACGGAAATTACCCTCAAAAGTGCACAATTGAATTACACAATTAGCAAAACGACTCCTATTAATATGGCTTTGACGTTGACGTTTCCGACGATGCGTCAAAATGGTGTGCCTGTGACGAAAATGATTGATGTGGTGGGCAATGCGGCGGTTACAGGAACGATTAATTTGACAAATGCGGTGGCAGATTTGTCCACGATTGGGGCGCAACCTTATAATCAATTGCCGATTGCAGTTGCGATTTTGGTTAAAAGTTCTGGTGGGACATTTGTGGCAATCAATTCAACGGATGCGGTCAATATCAATGCAAGTTTTGCGAACATACAAGTTGCGGGGGCAAAAGGTCAATTTGGCAGTTTCGACATTGACGTTCCTGCGACGACTCAAAATTTGGGTGCTGATTTTGGCTATTTGAGCGCGGATAGCAAGAAATTATTGTTTACAAATCCTTCTTTGAAACTTCAATATGTCAATTCTTTCGGCATTCCGATTAGTGCGAATTTGTCTATGACGGCAACGGGCATTTTGCCACTCAATAGTAAGGAAGAATTGGGGCTTGCGGCGGATGCGGGCAAAGTGAAATTTAGTTTCTCTTATCCGAAAGTGGCTGCGGCGGGTACGCCTGCACAGTTGGTGAAAGATTCTGTGGTTTTGAATAAAAATACTTCGAATATTGTGAATTTCATGAGTATTTTGCCAAAAACAATTGCGTCCAGTGGCAAAGTTTCAATGAATTCTACGGGACCAGAAGTGAATTATTTCACCGCAGATAGCCGGATTAAATTGGGTATCGAAATGGATATTCCTTTAAAATTCTCTGCGGAAAACTTGTTAGTGCGCGATACGGTTACTTCTTTTGCGGGCGTGTTGAAATCAACGCAAGTGCAATATGTGGATTATGTGGCGATGGATGTGCAATACAAAACGCGTTTGCCATTGGGTGTAACGGTGGATTTAGCGACGTTGGTGAATGGGGTGATAACGCCTGTGGTGACGGGGATTGTAGTGCCTTCGGCGGACGCGATTGATGCGGATGGCAAAGTGACGGCGGCAAAAGCAGGTACTTTTGAAGTCAAATTGACGGCGGCTCAATTGAGTCAATTGTCGGACGCGCCAAAAGTGGTGTTGGTGGCTAAAATCAAAACGGCAAATGGTGGTTTAGCTCCTGTTGCGGTTTATACGCATTACGATTTTGAGATGGGACTTGGAGTGCGTATTAAAACAAAAATTGTGAAATAGTTCAATCAAAAAAACAATGAAAAAATTATATATTGCATTTTCTTTTGGATTGATAATCAATCAATTAGCGGCTCAATCGGGTGCATTGGGTTATGGTTCTCAATCGTTTATTTCGTCGAATTCGAGCAATCCTGCGGTGGGCGGAAGCGATGTTCAATTTGTGTTGGGTTTGCCGACGAATGTGAATTTGGATGTAACCAATTCGTTCAAACTTTCGGATATGTTGACCAAAACGGCTACCAATACGGTGCTGAATTTGAATAGTTTTGCGAACAATTTGTCTGCGAGCAACCATTTTGGCATGAACCTGTCGATGGATTTGCTGCATATTGGTTTTCACGTAGCGGGCATGTATGTTTCGGTGGGTTCGCAGTTTTTCAGCAATACGCAAGCATCGTTTTCCAATTCCGCCATCAAATTGCTTGCGGAAGGCAACGTTTCCAATCCGAATGTGGCTTTAACGGGAGAATCGATTTATCATCAATCGTTTGCAGCGAATTACATCGGTGCATCGCGCTCGTTTTTGGATGACAAATTGAGTGTTGGGGTTCGTTTGAAACAATTGATGGGGGTTGGCGATTTGGAAACCAAAAAATTGAATTATACAGTTAAAACGGATGCGACTTCCAATCCAATGTACGCCTTGCAAATCAAATCGGATATTGAAATTCAAGGGGGTGGTATTTTTGCGACAGTGTTGGATGCGATGGGCGATTCTGCCAAAAGAGCCAAACTTGCGACGGATGTTACTGCAAATCCTCTAACAGGCAGTGGTTTTGGAGTGGATTTGGGTGCTACGTACAAAATTAATGATAAAATCACGGTTTCGGCATCGGCAATTAACTTGGGCAGCATCAGCTGGAAACAAGAAAATGCGGTCACTGCGAAAGGAACAGGTAATGGTACTTTTGATTGGGCGGGTTATAATTATAAAATTGGAGGCACGAATGCGAAGTTGAATACAGATAGTATCACCACTTTGGCAAAAAATGCGTTGGTTCCGGGTACGACCCATACGGCGTATTCGAGCAGTTTGCCGACCGCATTTTATCTCGGCGCGTCTTACCAATTGACCTCGAAACAACAAGTTGCGGCAATGTATCGGACGCAAACGACAGGTCAAGTGACAAACACCTTATTAGGATTGAATTATAGATTACAAGTATTGAAATCTTTACAATTATCTGCGGGGGTTTCGTTGCCGAGCAATGCGTCGATGACAGTGGGTGGTGGATTGGTTTGGTCGCCAGGGCCCGTACAATTGTACTTGATGACCGATAATATCGCGACGAATGTGGATAATACCAACCGAATTCATCTTCAAGCAGGTTTGAATATCGTCTTGCGGAAGAAAAAGGATGCTGTTGTGCCAATTCCAAGTACGCCTGAACCGCCAAAAGCAGTTAAGAAGAAATAAAACTTGGAATTTGGATTAAATGGAATTTTTTTGGGATTAAATGGGATTGATTTTTTTTAGGATGATTGGGATTTTAATCCCAATCATCCTAAAAAGCAATCCTTTTTATTTCAACCAATCTTCGGGATTCGTTGGTGTTTTATCCTGCCAAACCTCAAAATGCAATTCCGAAACGCCTTTCACGGTTGCCACTTTTCCAATGGATTGCCCCATTTTGATTTTGTCGTCTTTTTGAACCGAAACCGTCCCCAATCCAGAATACACCGTATAATAATGACCATGTTTCAAAATCAAAACATTGTTCTGACCCGCCAAAAATTGTACACCCGACACCGTTCCGTCACTTGCCGCCTTAACATTCAGCTCTTTCGCGCTTTTCAAACGAATGTCAATGCCTGAATTATTAACCATAACTCGCTGTAAATCAGGATGTTGATGTTTGCCAAAACGTTTTACAATCGTGCCAACCAACGGCAATTCCATTTTACCTTTATTTTTTTTAAAACCATTGGTCGCTAATTCCAAAGCCGCTTCGGAGGCAGCAACTTTTGCCGTTTTGACCGATTTTTTTTCCGCCTCTTTCACAGGCATTTTTAGAGGCGCGACCGTTTTTTTATCCTTCTCGGTTGAGGGCTTCACCTCGCCTTTGACCGCAACAGATGCTTCCAATGGCACAGGTATAACGGATTCATTTTCAATGACATGCAGCACCAAATCGCGCAAAGCATCTGGATTAGAAGGTTCTTTTTGAAAAGCCGACATGCTCAAAACGAGCGTTGAAATTGCAAAATACTTTAACATGATTTTTAAGTTTTATTTTCAGCACAAAAGTTACAATGTGGAGTGCATCGCCAGAAAAACACCATTTGTCCATCCAAAACCTTCTTGATTGGGATATTCGCCGCCTGTTGCCACAATATCTTCACAAACATTATATTTTTCCTTCATTTTGCCAAATTTTTGATACGCTTTTTCGCAAGTTTGCATCCAACGCGCCCGAATTTTATTTGCCACTTCGGTATGATGATACGATTGCAACCCTTTAAACGCCATCCATTGCAACGGAGCCCAACCATTTGGCGCATCCCATTGCTGCCCCGTAGGATTAAAAGTGGTCACTAATCCGCCAGATTTAAGAAATTGATTTTCAACAATTTGTGCCATTGCCGCCGCCTCTTCCCATTTCGCTATATGAAAATACATCGGATATACGCCCGCCAACGTATAACAATTCGACATTTTTTGTTGTTTAAAATCGTAATCAAAATAAAAATGGCGTTCCGAATCCCAGAAAAATTGATGAATGGTTTTAATCCGATGGACCATTCGACCGTAATAGAACCCCTTTTTGACTTCATTTTCATGGAAAGCATACATACGATGCAACATTTTTTCCATAAAAAATAACAAACAATTTAAATCAATCGGAATCAAATCCGTAGTTTGAATGGTCTCCAACGCCGCCGCATCCACCAGCCATCGACTGCTAAAATCCCAACCCGATTCCGCCGCCGCCCGCAGATTTCGATACACCTTAGACGGTTTTTGGGTCGATTTTTCAGCCGTTTCCACATCTTCGCGCCAGGATTCAGGTCTTGGCGTATCGTTTTCATCCCAATATCGATTCAAAATCGCCCCATTCGGCATCAACACCACCCGTTTAAAACAAGGATTTTCAGGGGTCACATCGTCCGCGCCGTCCATCCAAAAAGCATATTCTTTTTCGAGTTGCGCCTCATACCGTTCTATATACGCATAAAATTTCCTTTTGATTTGAAAAGGCGTGGAATCATTCGGTAATTCATCCGCAGGTAGATTGGCATACATGCCCGCCCGAAGGCAAACCATCAGCATAAAAAACGGCGGTTGCGACCTTCCAAGATAATAATTTCGATTTCCATTGGGAATAAAACCTTGTGTATCAATGAGATACGCAAAATTATCAATCATCGTTTGAATCCAATCTTGCCTACCCGATACGCGCAATCCCAACATCGTAAAGTAGCTATCCCAATAATAAATCTCCCGAAATCGCCCGCCCGGAACGATGTATGGCAAAGGCAATCGAATCAACGAACCTGCTTGTTGGGCATCCGCTTGGCGCAACAATTTTTCCCAAAGCAGCTCAATGTATTGAACAATGGTTCGATTAGGGTCGGGTTCAATGTGCAATTCAACATTTTCGGGTATCTCGAAAAATTGTTTTACAAATGCTTGTAAATCAAAGGATTGCGAAAAATGTTGTTGCAAAAATTGCTCATAAATCATTGCCAAATCTGCTTTGGGCGTGCTGTCCAAAAAGGTTTTACAATCTTCAAAAACGTGTTGTTTTTGGATCGCTTCAAAAAGCAATGGAATTTTTAGTATATTCATTTTTTAATTAATTGATGTACCTTGGAATTCGGATTAAATGGGATTTTTTTGGGATTAAATGGGATTGATTTTTTAGGATGGATTGGATTGAGCA
>JBDKKX010000378.1:0-5915 GCA_039795795.1 Bacteroidota bacterium
ATAGGATTTCAATCCTATGAATCCTAAAAATCAATCTTATTTAATCCTAAAAAAATCCGATTTAATCCGAATTCCAACGTGCCAAAATAAAAATCCATTTAAATTTGCGTTCCAATCCGTATCACCATTTAAATTAAATATTAATGATAATCTTACTATCATTGCCAATGGAAGCCGTTTCCAACGCCACTTGCAACTGATCCAAATTCATGTATTGCGATATAATCAGCCCTGGTTGAATCACTTTCGACGCAATCAATTGAATCGTCCGTTTGAAATCAAAAGGATGGTCATAAATCATCGAAGGCACAATTGAAATCCCTTCTCTCGCAATTTTAAACGGTTTAAACGTCGCGTCACTGCCCGACAAACCTATCAAAACAATTTCCGAACCTCTCGGTGCTGCCGCCGTCGCAATGGAAGCCGTCACTGCTGTCCCCGCACATTCAAAAATGGCGCAAACATCTTGTTCCATCCATTGATTCGTCAAAACATCGATTTGATATTGGACATTGCCCGTCGGTGCAGCGTTTATCGCGCCCCAACTCGTTGCCAATTTCACTTTTGACGGATTGAGTTCCGTTACCAACACTTTGTAACCCAAAGCCAAAGCTACATGCGTCAATAATAAGCCAATCGCGCCCAAACCAATCACTGCAATCGTATCGCCCGGTTGCGCTTTGGATTTCAACAAACCATGCACGCCCACCGCCGTCGGCTCAATCGTGACCGCATCTGCATCCGAAATCGAATCGGGCACTTTCCAAGCAAATGCAGAGGGCAAAGTAATATATTCGGCAAAACAGCCTACTTCATTCACGCCCACAATCCGCTTATTGATGCAAATATTCCCGCGCCCGCTATGACAATATTGGCAATTCCGACAAGGAATATTCGGTTCCATGACGACCCGTTCCCCAATCCGCGATTCCGAAACGCCTGCACCCACTTTGTCGATATAACCTAAACCTTCGTGCCCAATAATGTTCGGTTTGTCCAATAGCCTATGCCCTTGAAAGATGTGCACATCCGACCCACAAACGCCTATCATTTTCAATTTGATACGCACTTCACCTGCTGTGGGCTCTGGATTTGCCACATTTTGCAGTTGAATCACTTTGGGTTTTAATAAAAAAGCTGCTTTCATAAGCGAAAATTTGTTAAAAGTTAAAAAATAACCATTGGGTGATTCGTACAACAATATTAGTTAGAATCCCCATTTGACAACCTATAAACGGTTGAAAAGTACCAAATATTTTCCTAAAAGTACCTATTGCATAAACTTAAATGGTACTTTTGAAAAAACATTCGGTATTATTGAAACAAGATGGAACTGCATTTGGAATTATCTTTATACTTTTATTCAAAATTTAAACGGGCTTACAAAATAAGATGTAAATAATGATTCGGTAAAGGGCTGATTTTACCGTATTTTATGAAGTTTTGGTGATTCATAACCCAAATAAAAAAAAGTTTTAGAAAAAACTTTTTTGTGCTTTTGGACTGATTTGTTACTTTTGCAGTAGTTTGTAAGTCAAAATTTTAAAGAACTCAACGCTCATTAATTTTTTTTTGTAAATGTTTATGTTTAAAGACTCAATGAAAAATTTTACGAAGCTACTCTTCGCGGCATTACTTCTATGTTCGACGAATGTGCTTTTCGCACAAGGTACCAGTGCGAAAATCTCTGGTAAAATTACAGATGCTAAAAAGCAACCGATGATAGGCGCGGTCATTCAAGCCGTGAATACTTCTAACGGTTTTAAAACGGCTACGGCGGCGGATGAAAATGGTAGTTATGAATTGCAAGAATTACCATTAGGCGGACCTTATACGTTGACTTTTTCTTCTGTGGGTTCTCAAACCCAAAAGCAAACAGGTTATAATTTGAGTTTAGGTGACCACTTGACGGTGGATATTGAGCTTAAAGAAGGTACGGCTACGGAATTGGGTGCGGTCGAAATCACGGCTAACGCAATGGCGGCTCGGACAGACCGTCTTGGTAGTGCTTTGGCTATCACGGGCAAAACGATTGCTACGATTCCAACGCCTTCTCGTAACTTTGAACAATTGGCTTTCTTGTCTGGTCAATCTTACACGCCGGATGTGGGTCAACGGAACTTAGGTGGTTTCACGTTGGCAGGCGGTAAAGGTGGTAATGGTGGTTTCACGGTCGATGGTGCTAACACCCGTCGGGGTTCTTTCGGAGCGACTTTGGACGGTGCTGCGTTCACGATTTCTCAAGAAGCGATTCGGGAATTTGAAATCGAAACCAATGCTTATAGCGTTAAAAACGGTCGGAACTCGGGTGGTGTGGTGAAAGCCGTTACTAAATCGGGTACGAATGATGTACATGGTGCAGTATGGTATTATGCGGGTGGTGGCGATGCGTTGTCTCAAACGAAAAGCCCAACAGGTGCATTATTGGCATCCGTTCCAAGCCAAGGTCAATATGGTTTTAGCGTAGGCGGTCCGATTATCAAGGACAAATTATTCTACTTTGTGGCAGTGGACCGTTATGCAACGTCTCCTTTGACAGACCCTCGGACGCAATTCTACGTAGATTATAACAATCCAGTGTTTCCAAACGTCGGTGCGGCGAATAGTTTCTACGGTTACGACCAAACGGCTGCGCAAGCAGTGATTGATGCTGCGAAAGCAAAAGGTTACAATACAGGAGATGGCATCGGTACTTTGAAAAAAGATGCGGTGACTCAAAACGTATTTACGCGGTTGGATTGGCAGATTAATGACAAAAATAGAGCATCGATTCGTTATAATTACTTGAAATATGACTTGACGAATGAAGGCGTTTCTGGAAATCAATTGAGTTTGACAAACTTCTTACCGAACTCTGTTCGGGTAAACGGGACCAATGCAGCGAACTATCCGTTTTTGAACTTAGACCATAAAATCATCGCAGATTTGCGGACAGATATTGACAAAAATATCGTCAACAAAGCCGTTTTCCAATTCAACACGTCAGACCGTGCGAACAACCCGAAAGGCGTAACGCAAGAACCGCGTGTTTATGTCGGCGTTCCAGATGGCGGCAGTGGTTTAGGCGGTGGAACGATGGCATTTGGTCAATTGACTTGGATTCCAGAGTTGATGCGCACGACTTCTTACCAATTTATTGATGATATCACGTACAAAACAGGTGGCGTAACTTGGACTTTCGGTACAAACAACCAGTTCTACTCTCAAGCAGAACGGTTGGCACACTGGACAGCACCAGTTGTTATTTATAACAACATCGCAGATTTGAATGCGAACAAACCGTCTTTCTATCGTCAATTGTTGTCTGACAAATTGCAGTTGAAAGAATTGCAACCTTGGAATTATACAGAATTGAGTTTGTACGCAGAAGCAGCGTTCAAAATTGGCAATGACGTAAATGTAGAAGCAGGTCTTCGTTGGGATGGAACGTACCAAAGTGGTGTTGCGCCAACGCGCAATGAAGCGTTGTTCACAGGATTGACCTACAATGGTCGCGTATTGGACAACTCTAAGCCTGTAAGCGACATGGCACAATGGCAACCGCGTTTCCAATTGACATGGGACATCAACGGCGAGAAAAAACAGTTTTTGAAAATTGGTGCAGGGGTTATCGCATCTCCTATCACAACGCAGCCGATTACACAATCTTATTACAATGATGGTGTCCACACGCGTCAATTTGAATACACAAATACAGCAGATATTTTGGCAAACGTCGGTGCAGCAGGTAATTATGCAGACCCAGCAAACTGGTTGAGCAAAAAATATGAAGGTCAAGCATTGCCAGCAGGTAGCGCGAACGTGATTATGATCGACCCGAATTTCAAAATGCCAAGCACGTTGCGGACGAATATTAGCTATACTTACTTCTTCAGCGACCGTTTCAAAGCGACGCTTATGGGCTGTTACAACGTCGGTTTCAACGATAACTACTGGATTAATGCAAACCGCAAAATTGACTCTTTAAACCGAGTAGATGGTCGCGAAATGACAAGTCCAAAAGTAGCTGCGTTGCGCAACGTTGTGATGTTCACAAATGCAGATTGGACTTCCAGCTACATGGCAGCACAATTGGATTTGACGATGAAAATTGGTAAAGATGGTTTGTTGAACGTGTCTTTGACGAAAGCACAAGGTTCGGGTGTAACGACTTACCATGCAGGTGGTGTGTTTGACGATGCGGAATACGTCGGTGGCGATTATTACAATCGTTACAAAGCGCACATGAGCAATTCTTACCAAAATGGAGTGGGTGATAAAGTAGTAGTTATTTTTGCATCGCCTCAATTTGCAGGTTGGAATGTGGGTTTCAGCTTCATGGCAGCACACCAACGCCGTTTCAGCTTGACGACCTCTGGTAATCCGAATACTTCAACCGATAGAGATTTGGCTTACGTACCAACGGCTGCGGAATTGACTGCTGCGGAAAACAAAGTTATAGCAAACGTAGCGCAAGAAGTGAAAGATGTTTTGAACCAAAGCCCAGGTCAAATCACAGGTATTTATCAAGGTGTTTACCCTTGGATGTATCAAACCAGTGCTTCGGTTTCAAAAAGATTCAAAATTTTTGACCAATACGGTGTAACGTTGAGAGCAGACTTCTTCAACTTGTTGAACTTGATTAGCCCAAGTGCAGGTTATTACAATAACTTGAACTCTACACAAGATGACTATTATGGTCGTTTCGTGAACTTGTTTAGCTATAATGCAGCTCAATATCGTTATGGTGTGAACTCTGGTCAAGGGACTTATACACGCGGTGGTTCTCCATATAGCATTCAATTGGGTGCGAAAATAGATTTCTAAGCATCGTTTGAACTAGGATTAAATGGGATTTTTTTGGGATTAAATGGGATTGATTTTTGAGATTTTTAGGATTTTAAGATTAAAAAATCCTAAAAATCCCAAAAAATCAATCCCATTTAATCCCAAAAAAATCCCATTTAATCCGAATTCAAAAGCCTCCTTCATTATTTTCCTATCCCTGTAACGCGGTTGACTGTTTTTTTTAAATTGTTCTGTTCTTTTGCTTACAAATTAGGTTTTTTGGGTTGAAAAATATTCGGCAGCGTTATAGTGGTAGGAAAATAATTAACAACTGCGATTAATTTTTTTAATTTTTTTTCATACAAGTTTAATGTTTGAGGAAAGGGCTATGGTAAAACATTGCCCTTATCTTTTAGGTTATCCCAATAAAAATGCGCTTATTGCAAAATAAGCGCATTTTTATTGAGATAATTTTTCATTTTTTTCCGAATTTGGAAAAGATTCCGATTTTAAATAATTTGATTTTTTTTTCCCCATAGTATCCAATCATTTATCATTGCTTTCATATTGCCTTTATACTCGGGCAAAATTGGATTGGTGCCCGTTAATTGCTTCAAGGCGGCAAACCAGTGATTGGGATGCGCCTGCATTTCCATTAAAATATAAGGAATAATAGGTTTTCCCATATCTATAATTGCTTGATAAGTAAGCAATTCAGTTCGTTCTTTCGCGAATGATAAGAAACGGCTCTCTTCCTTCCACTTTTCCGCTAAAAGTTGAAATTTGAGTTGGATAAACCATTGTTCGGTAAAATCCGTTTCTTTAGGAATTGTAACAATAAAACGATTCGCTTCTTGATGAACTTGTACCATATCCTTGATTTTGGAAGCATAACAAATTGCTGTGCAAAAAGTTTCAAAATTGTAAAATTTAGCGATATGTTGCTCAAAAAGCGTTAGAATTGAAGCAAAAAATAAGGTAAAACCCAGAAACAACACATAAAATGCTAATCTTTGCGCTCCAAATGCTTGCTTGTCGTGCAAGCAACAAAAAGAATCCAATTAAATGTCAAATGGTTTAAAAAAGGATGAATCAAACAAATGATGCTTTTTTATTGACGCTTGCGTTAGTAACGGTGGGCTATTGCC
>JBDKKX010000379.1:0-5907 GCA_039795795.1 Bacteroidota bacterium
ATTAAATGGGATTTTTTTGGGATTAAATAGGATTGATTTTTTTAGGATTTTTAGGATTGGAATGCTGCAAATCCAAAAAAATCCCATTTAATCCGAATTCCAACGCACCACACAACTTCGATTTATTGCTTCATAATAAAAGCCGCCAAACAATGTTTGGTCATCGCTTCATAACTGATCCAGCCAAAACCTTTATCCGACCACTTATCTCCCCAACTATTCATAATTTCAAAAGCACCTTTACCATTATCTTTGCTATTATCATATCCAATGACGCACACGGCATGATTGTATTTTTTGGCGTTAAGAGTAGAAAAACCTTTCCAAAGGACCACTTTATCGTCCGCAAACGCATCATCTATCTCAAAACCGATGATAATCGGGCGGCGTTGTTCAATGGCTTGTTTTAACTTTTCAACTAACAAGGATTTATCCTCTTTTTGATGGTCAAAAATTTTGTCATAATGGCTTATTTTATGCGTTGCAGCCTCCACGACCTGATTCGATTTTGGTTTTGCTTTCATGTCATGCGTATAAAAAGCGTCCGCAACGGTGCCATACTTTTTCAAAGTGTCTAACGCTTTGCTAATGGACATGCCTTTATCGTAATTTGTTTCTCGGTGGAGGTGGTGCGCCAAGAAAATCCCTGAATACGCAGGCACTTTTTGGTTATTCGCAACGCCACAAAGAATCGTATAAGCCGCATAACCCGTTGCCCAACTCACACAAGTCATGAAATTACCTTGATGCTGTGGGGGTGGACAATAACTGCGCAAAGAAAATGCGATTGGAATCTTGTGGTTGTTCCCTTTACCCCGACTGACGACAACGCGAGCTTCGGTAGAATCATATTCATAACCTTGTGCAGCCGCAGCAAAGAGGATAAATTGGCTTAAAAACAGGGTTAAAAAAAGGCTTTTCATGGATTTGAAAAGAAGTTTTGGAAAATGGAAGACGGTTGAGTTAAAAAAATCCATCAAAGATAAATTTAATTTTTTAATATATCGTTTGTTTTTGTGAAAAATTACATTAAAAAAATGCTTTTTGCAAGCAGCACGAATAAGCAGGTTTTATACGCGCTTGCCGCAAGCAAGCGCGTATAAAACCTGACTTATGGACAAGAACACCTTAGAAAGTTTTAAGGGTTAACAATTTTTCCACAAAAATTTTCAAGGTTGGATTTTCTGGATACAATTTCATTAGAATTTTAGGTTTTGAAAAGTCATTAGACGCTTTCTCGTAAGACTTTACTTGTTTATTCCAAAGTTTAACCCCTTTTTTGTCCAATTTTTTCAAACAATTATGGGTATCTGCTTGGAATTTTCCTTCTAAATGTAATGGAAGTAACCAACATTCTATGGCTTCTACCGATACTGCAAAAATCAAACGATGTCCATAATTTTCCCAAAATTCACCTACAGAACCTTGATAATGTCCTTCAATAGCCGTCGAAATCACCGTTTTAAGCCGTTCTTCGACCTTTTCCACTAAGGCTTCGGGGGATAACTTGTGATTTTGGGCATCCAATGGAGACACTTCATAACCCGTTTCATGACAACAATCCGTGTCTATTTGCACAATCAAGTAATCACAAAATTGAAAGGCTTGTAACAACTTGGAAGAACGACAATATTCAAATACGCGAACCCAACCCCCAAAACGCACCACATCATCTGTGGCATCTCGTAAAGGTTGCAAATGCCGAATTTCGGGTGCTGCATCTTTAAAAAAGCCCCATAAAATATTTTCCAAGACCACAAAATCCGTTATTCCTTCTGCGATTAAACCAAATGAATGCATCGTTTTAAAAATTTTTAGGTAAACCGCCAATCGCACCATTCATAAAATGCTCAGAAAGCCGAACGGGAGATTGTCCGATAGAAAGGGGTTTATGAAGAATCCGCGAAACTTGGGTTTCGCCCGTGCGACTGCGTGACACAACAAATAAACGATGTTCGTCTTCTTTCAAATCCAAGCCATCCAAAATTGCGGGATTATGGGCAATAAAAAGCACTTGCTTCTCTTGTGCTTTGGCGAGTTGAGCGATTATTTTTACCAATTTAGTACATAATTTTGGATTAAGGGCATTATCCAAATTATCTATCGCAAAAAAAGAGGGCGTTTTCGGGCTGAGGAGCAACGTTAGATAAAATAAAATATATAAAAACCCTTCATTAGCACTGCGCTGGTCGAAATAGCCCAAGCCATCGGTTAAGAAACGGTCTCTCAAACGGATTCGATGTTCATTAAAGAGCAAATCTGGGGGAATATCGAATCCATCAAACCAATCTATTAATTCTAATTGGTCTTGAATTTTTTGAATAATGGACGGCGTTTTGGCTAATTCCACTAAGTGGCTAAATAATCCTTCCCCTCGAATCCCTAATGGTTTTATTTGAATTTCTTCTTCAAAACGGCGCAAAAAATGATTTTCGGGCGCGTAAAGTTTGAAGTTTCGGATAATAAGCGGTATTTTATGTCGGGGCAATTCCGATTGCAATTGCCATTCATTGTCCATCGCTCGAATGCTAAAATCAAAATTTTTATGATTTTTATCCGTAAATTGGATAAGTATTTCTTTTTGCGAAAGCGACTTGCCAAAACCTGACATAAAGTTATCGGGATCTGTAACGCGAATGCCATACGCGCTCAAAAAATCTAATTTATCCGCCGCCGCCGCCGCGCCCAAAGCGATGCCTTCTAATAGGTTGCTTTTGCCACAACCATTTTCACCGATGAAGACATTGATGCGTCCTAATTCTAAGATTACTTGTTGGACGGATTTAAAATTTTGTATTTCAATCGTTTTTATCATAATGGGTCAGATTAAGCGTCAAAGGTAGATAAAAAAGGTTAACAACCTTATTGGGAAGAATAATATTTTTCCGCACATCATAAATTGTTTTTATAGATATATTTGTTAATTTTGTCCGAGTTTACATTAAAAAGATGCTTTTTGCAACGAGCAGGTTTTATACACGCTTGCCACAGGCAAGCGTGTATAAAACCTTTTTCTATTTTAAGTATCGGTTCAACTATCAAAACTATCGGTCAACCGACTAAAACGGTCGATTTCCCTTCGTTTCGGACACGGTTTTCAAAGCCCGATGAAATCTTTTTTTAAATATTTCACTTTTTTCGTCACATCTTTTTTTTTAAAAAGATAAATAGACATAGTTTTATATCACATATTTATTAACCAATTTCCTTTTTACAATGAAATTTTTTTTATTTGCATTGTTTTGCTTGGTTGCTTGCGCTGTGACCGCGCAAACGCAAGTCTATCCTGTACAAGCACCGATTGTGCGCCATGTGCTTGGTAACCCTGCGAATGTGGTCACATATATGAATTTAGACACTGCAATAACGGCTGCATCTGACGGAGATGTATATTATTTGCATGGTGGGATGCCTTATTCCTATTCTACAACTCTCAACAAAAGAATTACCATGTATGGTACAGGCTATAATAGTGATACTTCTGCTGCGATGGGTACTTCTGTCGTTTTAGGCACTTTTACTTTGGGCGCGAATGCCAAAGGTTCTCTTTTTGTAGGTATTAATTTTAGCGTTGCAATTACACAAAATGTCAATATTGCAGAGCCTGTTTATTTTAGACGATGCAAATTTAAATATAGTTCAAACAACAATACAATACAATTAGATTTACGTGAATGTATTATTGAATATATCTCTGTTGGATATAGTCAAAATTCTATTGTTAGTGCGTCTAATTGTGTATTTGAAACATATCTTTCCAGTTATTCAGGCAGTTACCACAACCATTTTGTAGCTAACAATAGTATATTTTTAGGGTATCAACCAGGATATAACAATATTTATGGATATGGTTTCATTATGGGGTTTGAATCAACTACTGTAACAAACTCTATTTTCTTTGTAAACATTAATCCAAGTGCACTAACAACAGGAAACTTACTCGGCGGCGGCACTTCTGCTGGCATTCAAAATTGTTTGATAGTTGGGGATGTTGCATATTTAGGCAGTGTTGATACGACCTCGAATATTAGAAAAGACCTAAATACTTTTAAAGATAATGTTTTTGTAAAACGCGACTTGTTATTCCTACAAAACTCGTCTGATTATCATCTTCAAGCTGCTTTATTGAACAATGCAGATGTTCGTTATCGGAATATGGGCATTTATCGTTTCAATGGTGCCGATTATCCATTTAAAGCAACCCCGCCAGTTCATGTGAGCAGTCGAGGTTTGAATGTGGTTTCCAATGGTCGATTTATACAATTCACAGGCAAAGTCGTTGACGGCAACTAAATTCAACCTCTAATGAAATATTATACATGGTTCCTTTGGTGCTGTTTGTGGCTGATGTGGCAAACCAGTTACGCACAAACAAGATTGCGTTATGAATATTGGTTTAATAATAATGCTCAACAACGTAATATTAGCTTGATTGCGCCAAATGCGCAAGGCGAAGTCTCATTTCCGATACCAATTATTACTTTACCGTTGGGTTTGAACACCGTACATATTCGATTTATTAAAAATGATACATCACGAAGTGCGATAAGTAGCTATTTATTTTATCGCTCCAATGATACTATCAATAGCGAAATTAGTGGAGGGCAGTATTGGTTTGACGATAATTTCAATCAAGCGCAAACATTTTTGACAACTGGACAAAGTATCGTTCAAAATATTGGAATTGACGCGATCTCATTGGGTTTACATAAATTCAATGTTCGTTTTCGCGGCGCGGCAGGTTATAGCAGCGTTTCGACGTATTTGTTTTACAAAACTTACCAGAATGCCAATGATTCGTTGGCATATTGGTGGCATAACGATTTGCAAACGCGCCAATCCGTTACATTGCCCGCGACCGATTCGGTTACGACGCAGATTCCATTATATCAACCCTTGTGCGATGGCTGGTATTATCTGAATATTCAATTTTTCAGGAATAAACAATGGAGTTCTGCTATTCGAGATAGCGTTTACCTTACCGCGAATGTCAATATTGCGACGACTTTGGTGCATACGACTTGTGGTTTGTCCAATGGGACAATCAATATCACGCCACCCAATGCTGGTACTTTGCAATACGCCTTGAATAATGGCAGTTTTCAAAGCGCGCCGCTTTTCAATAACCTCAACAGTGGGAATTATACCGTCAAAATCAAAGATGCAACGGGTTGTCAAATCAGTAAACCCTTGATAATCAATGCTTCTATAGCAGCTCGAATCGTAGATACGACGCTCACCGTTTGCAACAATTTCCAATTGGGCGACACGGTATTGACCACATCGGGTACGTATCGGCGGACATTGCGTTCTTTTGCACAATGCGATAGTTTTGTAACGGTTCGTCTAACGGTACAAGGGGTGCGGCGCGATACCTTTCCCATGTTGACAATTTGCGATAACGGGATAGCGCGAGACAGTGTTTATGCAGACACGACGCGCAGTCGGCAAGGTTGTGATTCCGTCATTAAAATCATTCGATTGAGGATAATGTCCCCGTTATCGCCCACTTTGACAGCTTTGCCGACGTGCAATAGTCGCAATTCAGGTTCGGCGATGCTTCGATTCAATCGGGCGCGGACGCAAATTGGGATTCGTTGGTCAACGAATGATACTGCCTTGATTATCAACGGTTTAGCAAAAGGCAATTATGCGGTTACTGTCACCGATAGCCTTTGTCATAACCAAATCGTTCAAACGGTTGAAGTCCTGCAAACGCATACTGTGAACGCTTTCGTGAACACGACTCGCGCCTGCAAAGACCGTGATAATGGTACTGCAATCGTCATCGGCACGAGTGGCAATCGCCCTTTTCGATATGCTTGGTCGGATAGTAGTCGAATGGATTCTTTCGCAAATCGCTTAAAATCAGGCAATTACAAAGTGACAGTGACGGATACACAAAAT
>JBDKKX010000380.1:0-5890 GCA_039795795.1 Bacteroidota bacterium
TGATTTTGTAGGATTTGTAGGATTTTAATCCTACAAATCCTACAAAATCAATCCTATTTAATCCCAAAAAAATCCCATTTAATCCGAATTCCAAACCCCCAAATTTTATGAAACTTTCCATCATCATCGTCAATTATAATGTCCGTTATTTTTTAGAACAGGCATTATTGTCTGTCCGCCGCGCCCTTGAAGCGACTCCACAAGTCCTTTCAGAAGTCTTCGTCGTGGACAATAATTCGGTTGATGACTCCGTAGAAATGGTACGAGAGAAGTTTCCAGAAGTGATTTTGATTGCGAACAAACAAAATACGGGATTTGCAGTTGCCAACAATCAAGCGATGCGCCTTGCGAAAGGCGAATATATCCTTTTACTAAACCCCGATACAGTAGTACGCGAAGATACGTTTGCACAATGTACAGCGTTTATGGACGCGCATCCGATGGCAGGTGGGTTAGGCGTGAAAATGATTGACGGTTCGGGTGCGTTTCTACCCGAAAGTAAACGCGGTTTCCCATCTCCGATGGTTGCTTTTTACAAAACTTTTGGATTTTCGACGCTTTTTCCCAAAAGTCCGCGTTTCAATCGCTACGCTTTGGGACATCTTGACCCCGATGAAAACCATGAAGTAGAAGTTTTAGCAGGTGCGTTTATGTGGATGCGCAAGTCGGTTTTGGATAAAATTGGCTTATTGGATGAAGCCTTTTTCATGTATGGAGAAGATATTGATTTATCGTATCGAATTGTATTAGCGGGTTTTAAAAATTACTATTTTGCAAATACGACGATTATTCATTACAAAGGCGAAAGTACTAAAAAAGGCAGTTTGAATTATGTCAAAACGTTTTATAACGCGATGATGATTTTCGCTCGAAAGCATTTCAAAGGCAAACAGGCAACTGCTTTTATTGCGATGATGCAAGCAGCGATTTGGTTTCGCGCCAGTTTGACTTTGTTTTCTAACCTTTTTCAACAACTTTTTTTGCCTGTTTCGGATGCTTTGTTGATTTTTGGCGGCATGTATTTTTTGAAAAATTGGTGGGCGAATTATTATTTTCAAGGGGTTGATTATTATCATCCGTCTTACTTGTATTTTAATATTCCTTTATACATAATAGGTTGGTTATCTGCCATTTATTTTAGTGGCGGATATGATACGCCTGTTTCTTTGAAACGAATTTTGCGCGGCATTTTTTGGGGAACGATTTTTTTAGCAGCGATTTATGGATTGCTGCCTTTAGAATACCGCGTTTCGCGGATGTTGCTGTTGCTTGGCGCGGTTTGGACGACGGTTGCGATTGGATTATGGCGTGTATTAAGGCATTTTTTTAAATATAAAAATTTCCAAATTGGCATTACAACCATTAAAAATTTGGCAATTGTCGGTTCGATAGGAGAGACCGAACGAGTTCAAAATTTATTGAATCAAGCTCAAATTTTTAAAAACATCATTGGGCGTGTCGAACCCAATGAACTAAATATTGACCACCGTATTTGTTTGGGCAGTCTCGAACAATTGGATGAAATTGTTAGAATTTACAAAATAAACGAAATTATATTTTGCTCCAAAGATGTTTCGTCGAATGAAATCATGGCTAAAATGACAACTTTGGGTTCAAGCATTGAATATAAAATCTTGCCCGAAGAAAGTTTAAGCATCATTGGCAGCAGCGATAAAAATACGGCAGGTGCGATTTATACAATTGACATTCAATTTAAAATTGATACCATTGCGAATCGGCGCAATAAACGATTGTTGGATATTGGAATATCATTGGCTTTTTTAACGCTATGCCCAATGATTATTTGGTTTTTAAAGCATAAAACATTGTTTTTAAAACATTGTCTTCAAACCTTTGTCGGGAAGAAAACTTGGATTGGCTACGCTTTGTACCCGAATCAATTGCCTAAATTGAAAAAAGGTATTTTTACGCCGTCGGATGGATTGGCAAGGGTTCATCCCTTGAATCAGCCGACGATACAAAGAATAGATTTTTTATATGCAAAAGATTATGATGTTTGGCGGGATGTGGATATTTTGATACAAATGGTTGGACACGTTAGAAAAATTGACAAAAATTTGTGAAATTTGTGCCAATAACGATTTGTTAGATTTATCCTTAGCACGGGACAAAAAGGGTAGAGCAAATTGGAACACAGATGACGCGGATTTTACGAATTTGCACGGATTTTTTTTGATTTTATGCTTAAAATCCAGCATAAATTTAAAAAAATCCGTGCAAATCCGTAAAATCCGCGTCATCTGCGTTCCAATTCGTATCATAATTTTTTCTTATCCTGTACTAAGATTCAATACTCAAACTTCTGTCAAGTATGAAAAAATTATTTTTACTGCTTTGTGTCTTGGTTCAGACCATCAGCTTTGCCCAAAACCTTGAAACGGCTGTCCCCGAATCGGTGGGCATGAGCACTGCCCGTTTGAAACGCATTGATGCCACTTTGAACGAATATATTGAAAAAGGGTATATTCCGGGAGCGATTGCTATCGTCGTTCGAGAGGGCAAAGTGGTTTATTACGAAGCCTTCGGGTCGGACGATATCGCTGCCAAAACCAAACTTTCCAAAGATGCGATTGTCCGGATTGCGTCGCAGACCAAAGCCATTACCAGTACGGCAGTGATGATGCTTTATGAAGAAGGCAAATTTTTGTTGGACGAACCCATTTCAAAATACATTCCTTCTTTTAAATCGCCTGTGGTTTTGGAGAAATTCAATGAAACGGATAGTTCTTTTACGACGATTCCCGCAAAACGCGAAATTACGATTCGGGATTTACTGACGCACACATCGGGTATCAGTTATGCGGGCATCGGGACGAAAGAAGCGAATGCGATTTATGCCAAAAATAATATTTCCAATGGGCTGGGTACGCCTCACCTTAAATTGACGGATTTTATTAATAAGTTAGCCAAAATGCCGTTGATGCACCAACCAGGCGAACGGTGGACTTATGGTTTGAACACGGATGTTTTAGGTTTATTCGTGGAGATTGTATCGGGCAAACCATTGGATGTCTTTTTTCAAGAGCGTATTTTTAAACCTTTGGGCATGAATGACACGTATTTTTATTTGCCTACAGCGAAACAAGCTAAATTAGCGACGCTTTATGCCGAAGATAAAAATCACAATTTGATAAAAGCCATGGAAACGCATCAGAATTTCCCAAAACAACAAGGTTCTTTTTTTGCGGGGGGCGCGGGTTTATCTTCCACTGCACTGGACTACGCCAAATTTTTACAAACTTTGTTGAATGGCGGCAGTTTTAATGGCAATGACCTTTTATCGCCCGCCGTCGTGCGGCTGATGACTTCGAATCAAATTGGAGATTTGAATGTTGGAAATAGTTATCGGAAATTTGGTTTAGGTTTCGCGATTGCCACCGCACGAGAGACAGCAAAATTGCCGATTTCAGAAGGAAATTTTGAATGGGGCGGCATTTTCGGAACAAGCTATTGGGCTGACCCCAAAGAAAAATTATTGGGCATCATAATTACCCAAAAATATCCGAATAGTTACAACGATTTGTCTGAAAAATATAGAATTTTAGTATATCAAGCCTTGACAAAGTTGAAATAATTTGGTTCTTCCGCGTTTTTAGCGAGCATGCTACCGTTTGGAAAGTTTTAAACCTTCCAAACGGTTGATAATCAATGATTTATGATTTTGTTTTCTGTATTTGATTTTTATTTTGCGCTAAAAACGCGGAAGAATCTTATTTTTCATTCCATATAATTCAAATCTTTATGAAAGGTTTCTTCCAACTGACTTAATCCCCAAAAAGCGACCGCTATCGCCAAAACGCCGACGACCATTGCAGATTTAGGCGCGCCCAACATCGGTTCTAACGCGCCAAAAAGGAGGGTTTGCGGAATGACGGTTGCCCGAAGCACGTTTAAAGAAGAAGTCGTTACAGTAGCTCGAATATTGGTGCCATATTGTTCGGCGGCTAAGGTCAATAGGACGATGGAGTACCCGACACAAAAACCGAGCAATAATAAAAGTCCATAATAAAGCGTCAAAGATTGATGCGCTACGGTAAAAAAAGCAATTGCCGCTAACGTGTAAAGGGTCAAATAGAGTCGAATGGCTTTTTTACGACTTTGCAAGTATTGGCTGACGAAACCGCCCGTTAAATCTCCAAAAGTAAGCCCGATAAAATAGTAGGTAAATACAGCAGAAACGGATGGAATGGGATTCATACCCCATGCTTTACCAATTTCGGGCGTGAAAGTCATCACTACGCCGTTCACAAACCAGACGGGAAAGCCCAGTACGCAAATACTTAAATATTTTTTGATATAATCTTTGTTTTTAAACAATAAGCGCAAATCGCCTTTGACGATGGTTTGAGTTTTCATTTCATTGAAAAGCCCAGATTCCAATACGCCTAATCGCAAAACAAGGAGTACGATGCCTAAACCGCCACCCAATTGATAGGTGAATTCCCAACTGTATTGACCGCCGATGTACGCACCAAAGATGGCTCCCAACATGCCGCAACCACCGATGAGTGCGGGTCCGATGCCGCGATATTGTTGGGGCATTTGTTCGGTGACCAAGGTAATTGCCGCGCCTAATTCGCCCGCCAAACCGACTCCTGCCAAAAATCGCAACAATAAATAGGTTTCAAAATTGTGCGCGTAAGCATTGGCAAAAGTGGCGGTCGAGTACAAAATGATAGAGCCAAACAGGACGGACAATCGCCCCATTTTATCGCCAATCATGCCCCATACAAAACCGCCGATGAGCATCCCTGCCATTTGAATATTGATGAGGGAAACGCCTTTTGTCAGCAATTCGGATGGCGGTACGCCCATCGATAAAAGGCTTTTGGAGCGAACGATGCTCAGAATAATGATGTCGTACAAATCCACAAAAAAGCCAAGTGCAGATGCTATAATGGCTAACCAAATATGTTTTTTCATAAAAAAGAAGGTTTTTCGACGGTTTTCATAGTCTTAAACTCGGCAATCCTACGCCTGCGGCATCAAAACCGCCATCTACTGCGAGGATTTGACCATTGATATAACTGGCTTCGGGACTACATAAAAAATAGACCGTTTGAGCGATTTCTTCCGTAGTGCCATAACGGGCTAATGGAATCGCATCTTTATAAGAAGTTCGGATGTCGGCACTGTGTACGAGTTTTGCCATTTCGGTTTCGACGGGTCCTGGGGCGACGGCATTTGCACGCACGCCTTTGTTGCCATATTCCACCGCTTGTTGTTTGGTGAGGTGCATGATGGCTGCTTTACTGGTTCCGTAAGCAATCCGCAAAGTACTGGCGCGTACGCCCGAAATGCTTGCAATATTGACAATACTCCCTTTTGCCGCTAAAAGCGCGGGCAAACATGCCTGACTGCATAGAAAAGTGCCATTCAAATTGGTGGACATCACGGCATTCCACTCTTCAAAAGTGACTTCTTCGGCGGGTTTGAAAATGGCAATCCCTGCATTGTTCACCAACGCATGAATTGCTGGAAATTGCGCCGTTATTTCTTGAAAAGTCGTTTGTACTTGGTGCGGATTCGACACGTCGCAAAGGTGAAAACTATATCTCGGAATGCCTTTTAATTGGTTTTCACAGGCTTTTAACGTCGTTTCGTCATAATCTAAAATGACAACGTGATAGTTGGCAGTATGAAATCGTTGAGCAATGGTTAAGCCGATACCGCGTGCGGTACCTGTTATAATCGCTACTTTGAGCGCGTCATTTGAAGCCATGATTATGGTGTAAAGTTTGTTAAAAATTGTAACTACTTAGCTGGGTGTAAAAACAATGGTTTTATGATTTAAAACCTTAATAATTTGTTGAAATACATTCATCTGGTGTTTGCGTACCGTAGAAATAAAACCTTGAATCCGGGCATA
>JBDKKX010000381.1:0-5878 GCA_039795795.1 Bacteroidota bacterium
AATAAAAAAGGAACATTTTCAAAGAAGGACGCATATTTCTTGGATTTAATGCAAAAAAAATCCAAAACATCTGCCTCCTTCATTCCAACATTTCCTTTTTTATTTAAAAAAAATTAAATCTCGCGTTTCGCCTTCAAAAGTCGCTGCATTTCTTGATAATGCTCATCAAAATCCTTGATGCGCACCACTATCGCCAACATAACATGAAAAACCATGCTCGTCGGCAATTGTACAATTGCTTCTTGTGGGTAATTCGCCACTGCCAACAAAAATATCGCTACCAATAAACTCAATAATATAGCTTTTATCTCAGGGTCGCGCACGCGGAGGTAAAAATATAAGGTGCGTCGAACGCATACAAACATAAAAATCATATAGATAATTAAACCAAGCCATCCGCCTTCCACCGCAATCCGCACATAATAACTATCATGTGCAAATTTTGCCAAAAAGGAATCGGGCGTAAACCGCCGCGCCCACAAACCTGTACTGCCCAACCCCAAACCAATCGGATGCGTGTAAATATAAGGTCGAATCCGTTGCTGATTGTAATACCGAATTTGTACCGAAGCGTCTTCACTGGGTTTGAACGCCGATTGAATCCTAAAAATCATCGGATTCGACGAGCCTTTGATGACAAAAACCGTTAAGCCCGCCATCACAATCACTCCACCAATAATGATGCGCGGTGAAAGCGTCATCAGCGCGTAAAACGCTAAACCAATGGGAATCAATGCATAACAAGTGCGCGTTCCTGTATATGCGGTTGACCAAATCATTGCCGCACCAATAATACATAATAAAATTTTGCGTTCCTTCGTGTATTTTTCCACCGATGCCATGACGAAACAAAAAATCCCCATATACGTCATCATAATCCCGAAAGTCATCGGGTCGCTGAAAATGGAGAAAATTCGCATCCGCCCCCATTGAAAAAAAAGTTGAAAACGTTCGGGGTCGGAAGTCAGCCATGCCATTTCTGCGTCGGAAAAACCGCCATATTCTTGTTTAAAAGCATATAAACAAGTGATAATCGCCAAAAATAACAGCCATTTCATCATAAATTTGACTTTTGCATAAGTGTTCATGGCGTAAGCGGCAATAAAATAAATCAAATTCAAGACCGCAACCGCCCGTACCGAAAATGCCCAAGCCAATTTGGACTCCGCCGCAGGATTCAAACCTTGCACAAAACAATAATACATCCATATCATCAGCCAACTGCTAATCGGGTCTCGAATGAAGCCCCAATCCTTGCGCATCACTTGTCCAATGAAAATCCCAAAACACATGAGTAATAATAAGCCGTCTAAGCTCGTGCCGAGTGGTGCGTTATTGATTTTAGAGAAAAAATTGACGAAAAAGGCTATCAATAACGTGAGACAAACCCCAAATTGTTGGTTAAACATGCAAAGCAGCAACATCGGCACACCCATTAAACCTGCAATTATCATCATGCTGCCTTGTATGCCCAACATCGGTACCATCACGCCGTAGGATAATCCAAATGCTGCTAATATCATGTAACCCAATGGGTTATCTAATTTTTCGCCGAAGATTTGGCGATAAAGCCAAGCTTTCCATCCGCCCGCTATTTGTATGTCTTTAAGCATAGCTTTTTATCTGAATTAGGCATATGGAAATGAGGAATTCAACATTTGTTTTACAAAAAACAAACATTGAATCCTTCATTTCCTTCGTTCTTAATTCGATTTTTATTTATAAAAATAATACTTTTAAGTAGCAACCTACTAACAATCCGCCTATCACGACGTTCCCAATGATTTCGATTAATTGCTCTTTGGGAGTCAAGCCCCATGGATTTTTTCTGGAATACATATCGGTTGAATTGAGTTTTAAGAAATTATATTTTCTCCCATTGCTGGGTATCGAAATTATATTGCTTCATCGGGCGCGCTGGATTGCCCACCACGACCGTATAAGGAGGAACATCTTTCGTCACGACACTGCCCGCCGCTACCACCGAATTCCGACCAATGTGAATCCCCGGTACGACCACTGCATTCGCACCAATCCACACGCCGTCCTCTACCGTAATCGCTTTTGTCGAAAAACCTTGTTCCGAAATTGGTTTGGTTATATCCTCGAAATTGTGATTTAAAGCAGACAAAACAACGTTTTGGGCAAATAAAATATGGTTTCCCAACGTCACGGGCCCAATAATCACATTACTCATGCCAATCAGCGTCCGATCTCCAATCAGCACATCGCCAACCGCATTATTAATAGTACAAAAATCTTCGATAATCGTTTTTTCACCAATTTCAAATCGATTGTACGGAAAGACATCCATCCGATTGCTCGGACGAATCACGGAACCATCCCCGCGTTTGTGTTTCAACCTGTTCCAAAGCACGCGCACCCACCAACGCGGACGATACTCATTCGTCGGCATTAGCAGCCAACGCGCTAAGGAGGTCAATGTTGGGCTGCGCTTGATACGGTCTTTTAAACTCAACGGTGTTGAAGACATTTCGTTAGAACTTTTTTCTGGTACTGGCGATTCTTGCGAAATAGCAGTGTCATATTTCATAGGCTATGGATTATTAATATGTCAATTCTGGGGTCCGTTTTTTCGTCATCAAATGTCGGTCAATGATGCGCCAAAATTCTTCTACGCGGTCTGCCCAAGTGTTGCTTGCGCCGACTTCATATCGTTTTTGTTTTAATTCATTGCTATCTTCAGCGATCGCTACGTCTATTAATCGGATAAATTCTGCTTCATCTTTCCCAATGTAAATGGAATCTTTAAAACTTCTAATATCTTCTGAAAAATTGGTGGCTACGACTGCACGTCCTGCGGCTAAATATTCATTAATTTTTAACGGATATATACTTTTTGTTACATCATTGATGGCAAATGGAATAATCGCTACATCAAAATATTGTAAATATTGAGGCAATTCATATATTTTTTTAGCACCCGTCGTGATGACATTGGGCAATTTGTCTAAACCAATCTCATAAAATTCTTTGCTATTAATCGGACCGACAATGACCAATGTTTTATCGGTATGTTCCAATGCAATTTTTTTGAAAAGCCCGTAATTAATGCGCAAATGGTCTAAATTACCCGTAAAACCAATGATTTTAGTCGTCAAATGAGCGATTTCAGCAGGTTTTTGGAAGGTTTTAAACATCACTTCTTTGAAAATCGTAATATCAACCGCATTGTTCATAATATACGTTTCGGGCTTGATACCGATGTATTTTTTCTGCAATTGGGTTGCCGTCACGAGCGTTATATCCGAATTTTTAACGGACAACCGTTCTAAGCGAACGCCGTGTCGCGCTGTATAGGCATCATGGTCCAGGTCGTCAATACATTGATAGACATTGACTTCGGGTTGCACAGGCAGGGAAAATGGCATCGAATTCAAGAAAAAGGGATTAAAACAATTGTAATAAATGTAGTTTTTAATATCATAATCTTGAATGACTTGCTTCAACGTGTTGGCAACTGCCCGATTATTCAGTTTGTAAAGCGCGTCATACATCGTCCCTGGCGACATCCAATTAATGGGCAAGGTGGGCGGCGTAACCACCACCGTCAAATTCGGAATTTCAGGAATCGTCTCGTAACGAACCTTGAAACGCATCATATCGCCCAAACGCTCTTGCACTTTTTGATTGTCTCGATTTTGAGCAATATCTTTCAAGGAATACGGGTGATTGATGTAAAAAACCCGATGTTGCTTGGCAAATTCTTTGCCGATACTGAGGGATACGGACGAATACGCATTGTCATCCCGAAACAGGGTGAAAATGATAATGTCATAACGATGTCTGTTCAAAGCCATAAGTTTTCTCTGAATGAGATGGTTAACAATTATTTTCTTTTGCGGTCATGTGTTTGGAAATTACGCCTTTATGCTTTACAAATCTTCGACATATAATCGTCGTTTGGTGGGCTTACTCGGTTGGATTTCCGTAGCTTTGTTCGTAACGGTTGAGTCATTTTTAACATTTGTCTCCACCATTTGGGGTGCGGGTTCAGTCCGTATATGCCCGTCAGTCGTTTGTTTTTTGGCAAAAAAGCCGCTTATTTTATTTAGAATGTCTTTGTAAAAAGGCATTATATAGGCAAAACATTGTATCGTTTGTACGCCAATCATTCGGTTTAACGTGATTTGCATGACAAGGAACATAATGGTCATTGCTGTCAATGTCCCGTAACACGCGCCGTAAAATCCGAATTGCTTGATAAACAAATAGTTACATACTAAATTGACTATCGCGCCTAAGGTCGTGATGTAAAAATTGATTTTGGGTTTTCCAATCGCATCCAACATCGTCCCAAATTGTATCGCAAATGCCATAAATATACCATAAAAAATCGTCAAGCGTAAAGTGGGTGCGGATTCAGCAAATTTCGCGCCGCCAATGATTTTCACTATCCAATCGGCAAAAACGAGGATGAAGGCAACCATTGGCAATATCAATCCTAACAAAACACCTACGGATTTTTCATATAAATATTTGGAAGAAGCGGCTCCTTCCGCATGATTTCGTTTGGCACTTTGTGGAAAAAGAATCGTTGCGAGCGTCGTTGTCGGCACTTCTGCGATGTTATTGACGCGAATCGCTACATCATACGTCGAAACCATGTCTTTGAGCAAGCCGCCGAGCATGAGTTTATCGACACTTTTGTAAGTCATCGTTGCAATGTTCGTTCCAAAAGTGAATTTGCCATAATCAAATAATTTTCGGACCCAATTCCAATCTAATTTGCTGAAAGTCAAGTATTTACGCGCCATCCAATAAGCGACCAACGCGCTCGGAAAAGCAGAAATCAATTGGCAAACGGCTAAATTTGTCAATGAAATTTCTTTGTTCAAAACCGCTAAATATACAATATAGGCAAATAAAATTCCATTTTTCACGAAACCTGCTACGAAAAGTCCTTTATAATCTAAATTCGCTTGTTGTACAAAATTGAATTGGTAGAGTGCGGAAAATACGAAAGTTGTTACCGCGTAAATGCGCAATAACTGAGGCAATTCGGCATAATCAAAGACGTTTCTTATCAAAAAACTGCCCATTATCAGCCCAATCACGCATAAAGTGGACAAAGAAAGGTTCAAAAAGAGCGATGCACTTAATATTTTAGGGTGTTCGTTTTTTTCGGAAGTGGTTAGGAATGTAACCATGCCGTTTTGCAACAAACCCGTTCGACCAATTTCGATAAACGCTGTCACGGTGAGGAACAACGCCCATGCACTACTCGTTTCTTTGTTTAATAGGCGTAGTAATATCAAAATGCCGCCCAAATTGAATGCCATTTGTGTCAATTTGTCGAGCAAAGTGAAGAATCCTGACTGTAACCAATATGATTTCACTGTTAAATTAGGATTAAATTAAATTTGTTTGGGATTAAATGGGATTGATTTTTTTGATTTTTGAGATTTATTTTGGCTTTTTATTCCTAAAAATCAAAAAAAATCAATCCCATTTAATCCCAAACAAATCCCATTGAATCCTAATTCCAAAGTTATATATTTTTCATTTCGGCTTTATTCAAAATGCCGCCCAGCAACATTTCTCCTCTATCAATCACATGCAAAAAATCAATTGTATCTTTATCCGCCTTGTGCAAAGCTGTATTCGCATCAAAAATACAAACGACTTTATCCGCAAAATCAATCAATTCCCGTGCATCACTATACGAATTCATCGCCGCCGATTCCAAAAAGATATAATCATAACTTTTCTTAAATTCCTCCACTTTTCTCCGAAAATCCGTCCCCGCCAACAATTCCGAAGGCGAATTATGCCCACCTTTGTTGCCAATAATATCCACTTTCGGCAAACTCAGCGCGAAACCTAAATCTGTCGTCCCTGGCATCCGTCGCGCCGA
>JBDKKX010000382.1:0-5856 GCA_039795795.1 Bacteroidota bacterium
GATTTGCGCTTATTTTTTTTTTTTTAGTTGGGGTTTCAAGAATAATTTAAAAAAAAATCCGCGTAAATCCGCCCAATCCGCGTCCTCCGCGTTCCAATACCATCCTTCTTATTTTTGTAACGGTTGAGGAATCCCAATCATCGGTCCCAATTCGCCATCCACTTGCAACCGATTCGCTTGCGGCAAATACATTTTAGAAATCGCTCCATCCAAATATAACGCATTCATACAATTGAATTTCTCTTTAAACAACATCGCAAAATCATAAAAATTGACAGGCACATTGGAAATCGCAAAGATAATTTTTTTATCCGCCGTAATGCCCACTCCATTTCTAATATATAAACTCGTCGAAGTCGGTTTAAAGGCAGGATGCAATTGACCATGGATCACCAACATCGGTCCCGATTGCGTCGCATACGTTACACGCATCGACATACTTTCATAAGCGTTTTTATCACATACGACCGCCGCCGTGTCGTTCAATGCAAAAACACCATTCGGCTGCATATAAAAATTGCCATAACCCGTATCTCTACGCACTAAGGGCATCATCGTCGTCCCCGCTTCCACATATAATCCGACAGGCGCGTTTTGCGGTGGCGGCGCGTACATCCCCGCATTCATCGCAAAAACCAATTGTTGATTGCTATTTTCCAAAAAATCTTTCAACGCTTGAAAATTCCGCAAAGGAAAACCTTGGTCATCATTCCAATATAATTTAACCTTATTTTTGTGCATCGGCACGATAAAAACATCATATTCCGCATTGTTATGCACTATTTTTTGCGCTACGGGTGCGGGGGTAGGCAGTGTTGCAGGTGCAGGGATGACAGAAGCCCCCCCCTTTTTAGGTATTATTTTGGATGTTTTCGGTTTCTTAGAATCATTAAACATTGTTTCTAAAATATACCATTCCGCGCCCAAAAAAACCATACCCAACAAGATAAAGACGGCAAGACGACTTTTTTTAGCAGTCGTCTCAACAGATTGCTCCATTTTGGGGTCAATCTGCGACGGATTTACAGGATTATTTTCAGAAAATGACATAGATTGCATGATTTTAATGATGGTTTTATTGAACTATTTTTTTTCTGCGACCATATTTTTTAATTTTTCAATGACATAATCCACCTCTGCTACGGTGTTGTACTGTGAAAGCGAAAAACGAATGGTTTTCCGATTCGGATCCGCCTCAATCGCCGTCAAAACATGCGAACCGCCTTCCACCCCAGAACTACACGCGCTCCCCCCCGAAGCACTAATCCCCGCCATATCCAAATTAAATAACAACAATTCCGATTTACGAGACGGCGGAAAGGAAACACTCAATACCGTATAAAGCGCTTTTCCATCCACATCGCCATTCAGTTGAATATCTTCAAAATGCTCTAATAATTTATCTTTCAATCGATTACGCAATAATAAAATTTTATTTTTAATGGAATCCATATTGCTGACGTACAAATCAAGGGCTTTTGCCATGCCGACAATCCCATAAACATTTTCTGTCCCCCCGCGCATATTGCGTTCTTGCGAACCGCCATCGATATATGGTTTTATCATATTATTGGAATTGATATAAACAAACCCTACCCCTTTCGGTCCATGAAATTTATGCGCTGCCCCTGTCAAAAAATGAATTTTAGTCTGAGAAACATGGATTGGAAAACGCCCCACTGTTTGCACCGTGTCCGAATGAAAAAGTGCGTTGTGTTGATGGCACAATGCCCCAATTTCATCCAAATCCAGCATTGTCCCAATTTCGTTATTGGCGTGCATGAGCGAAACCAATGTTTTTTCCCCTTTTTCAGACAATAATGCCTCTAAATGTGCTAAATCCACTTGTCCTTTTGGATTCACGCGCACATATTCAACCTGTATATTTTGATTTTGCTGCAATGCTTCCAACGTATGCCCCACACAAGGATGCTCCAACGGCGAACTAAGGATACGCCGCACCCCCAAATCCCGTACCGCGTTTTTTAACACCATATTATTCGATTCCGTTCCCCCTGACGTAAAAAAAATTTCGCCCACAGAGGCATTCAGACATTTTGCCACTGTTTTGCGCGCTTGCTCAATCGCTGCCCGCGCAATTCTGCCTTCCGCGTGAATCGCAGACGGATTTCCAAAATTGCGTTTCATACAATCTATCATCACTTCTAACACCGCTTCCGAAAGCGGCGTAGTGGCAGCATTATCAAAATAAACTCGCATAAATATATATTTTTATTTAAAAAGCTTCAACTACGGAGGCTTTGGATTTTTGGAACACATCTGGACATAGGACACATAGCGTTTTTGAAACACATAGGGACATAGGACACATAGAATTTTCTAATTCATTAAATATCAATGAATTAGAAAATTATATGTGTGATATGTTCCTATGTGTTTCAAAAAACAACAGATGCTTTCACTAAAAAAAACGGATGAACCGATTTTTTTGATTCCGTTTTATGGCGCGAAAAGTAATCATAAATTGCGATACAAGAAATGAATTCTAATAAAAAACAATAGGAAAAGCAGAAATGTTGAAAAATAAATTTATATTAAAAAATATATCAATTTATTTTTCAACTTTTCTGCTTTTCCTATTGTTTTTTAGCACCGTTCATGCATTCGCATCACCATCAATTTTATAAAATATGGATTCGTAATTTTTTATAAAATTCATCCTTATCCAATCGCCGCTTTGAAACGAGCATTCACTTCATCCCAATTAATGAGATTAAAAAATGCAGTCACATAATCAGGACGACGGTTTTGGTAATGCAAATAATACGCATGTTCCCAAACATCCAAGCCCAAAACAGGCGTTCCCTTCTTCTCCGCAACGTCCATTAACGGATTATCCTGATTGGGCGTAGAGCTAATAAACAAATTTTTGCTCGCATCTACACTCAACCATGCCCAACCCGACCCAAATCGAGTTGCCGCAGCAGTTGCAAATTGCGTTTTGAAGTTGTCATAACTGCCAAATGCACCATTAATTGCAAAAGAAATCTCTCCTTTGGGCGCACCGCCGCCTTTTGGAGACATAATATTCCAAAACATAGAGTGATTCCAATGTCCACCACCGTTATTGCGTATCGCAGGCGCGTATTTTGAAATATTTTTCATCAATTCATCCAACGTTTTACCTGCTGCATGCGGGTCTGCTTTGACGGCTGCATTTAGGTTTGTAACGTAAGCGTTATGATGTTTGCCATGATGGATTTCCATCGTTTTCGCATCGACGTGAGGCTCTAACGCAGTCACTGCGTATGGGAGCGAAGGTAATTCAAAAGCCATATTTGTTGACGAATTAAGGTTTTTTAAATAAGGTTTCTTGCAACTCGCTAAAATTTTGATTACCAATAAGTTAGCGGGTAAAACTTTTATAAATGAACGTCTTTCCATGGTTAAACAGTTTGGTTATGAGGCGTTATAACAAATTAAGTGGACGCAAGTTGCGAACTTACGTCCACTTTTAGATTTTTATTTTGAGCGCGCTTTTAATTCCCATTGCCGGGTGCCTCAATAACCTCTTCTACAAAATATTTGGTTTCACCGCGCCAAGCAAATTGTCTCAACTTCTCCTTGTAATGCAAAGAAACGCGTTTATGATTGGCTTCCGCATCTTGCAAATGCTTGATAACGGATGCTTTATCATCATCCACCGAAAAATACCAAATATTGCCCGCAGGTGCATTAGAATAACTACTCATATCTAATTCCCCTTCCCAAGTCTTAAAAATATACCCTTTATGACTCAGTTTGCGCACATAACCAGCTCGATTGCCATTGCTGTAATTATAATACATAATAATTAATCCATATACTAAAAAGCAAAATGCAACAATGCTCAATAATATAATGAATTTACGAAGCAGATGCCAAGAGCTAATTTCATCTTTAGCTTTGTCCGTATAATCTTGAATAGACATTTTGTTTTAACTGTTTCGTTAAGAAAAATTTTTTCAATGGCTTTTTTGAACAAAAAACCGCACAAATATAAAAGTATCTTGTAAAATTGTATCCTCAACTAAAAAAAAATGCTATTTTTGAACCACAAAAGATAAAAAAGATACTGAAAGGAATTTTTTTTACGGTTTGTAGTGCAAAATGGATAGGGTGTATAACAAATTTGTAAATTAGCCCCGAATTACACGCATTTTCACAAATTAGGAACTTTCATTTGTGAAAATGCGTGTAATTCGGGGCTAATTTTACAAATTTGTTATACACCCAATGGATAACGATTTAACCAATTTTAACAAATGTCGCAAACACCAGATTTCAAACGGTCTCTCGGACTCGTAGATGCTACCATGATTGTAGCGGGTTCGATGATTGGTTCGGGTATTTTCATCGTCAGCGCGGATATGAGTCGGACGGTGGGTTCAGCCGGTTGGCTGCTTTTTTTATGGGTGCTTACGGGCGTGATTACCGCTTTTGCAGCCCTTAGTTATGGCGAATTGGCAGGTATGATGCCGAAAGCGGGTGGTCAATTCGTGTATATTCAGCGCGCTTGGGGCGATTTTACGGCTTTTTTGTACGGTTGGTCGGTTTTTACGGTGACACAAACGGGCTTGATTGCAGCAGTGGCGGTGGCTTTTGCCAAATATTTGGCAGTTTTCGTGCCTTGGTGCAGCCCCGACAATGTGCTGATGACGCTGGGCGCACTCAAAATTACGGCGGCACAAATTGTAGCCATCGGTAGTGTCCTATTATTGACATTTATCAACAGTCAAGGCATTCAAAATGGCAAATGGATCCAATTAGTATTCACTTCTGCCAAATTATTATCGTTATTTTTATTAATTACCATTGGATTATTCGTGGGTTTGCAGACAGGCGTTTTAAAACAAAATATGCAAGATTTTTGGAAACCCATGGAAGCAGTTCAAGATGCCACAGGTAAATTTACGGGTGCGATGAAACCATTAGGGACTATCGGTTTGATTATCGGGCTTGGAACGGCAATTATTGGTTCTTTATTTTCGTCCGATGCTTGGAATAATGTAACCTTTATTGCGGGCGAAATCAAAGACCCGAAACGCAATATTCCACGAAGCCTTTTACTCGGAACAACCGTTGTAACCGTTCTTTATATATTAGCCAATATTGCTTATTTATCCTTAATTCCGTTGAAAGGGATGCCTTCTGGAACAGACGCATTAACCCAAGGCATTATGTTTGCTGCCAATGACCGCGTCGGAACTGCTGCTGCAGCGATGATTTTTGGGAAAACAGCCGTCGCAATTATGGCAATTTTAATCATCATTTCGACGTTTGGTTGTAATAGTGGATTGATTTTGTCGGGTGCGCGGGTGTATTACGCGATGGCGAAAGAAGGTCTTTTCTTTCAACAAGCGGGTGAATTGAATTCAGCAGGCGTTCCCGGAAAGGCACTTTGGATTCAATGCTTTTGGACATCGATATTATGCTTATCGGGCAGTTATGGCGCATTATTGGATTATTTAATCTTTACTGCATTGATTTTCCATGCCATTACGATTGCAGGCGTTTTCATTTTGAGGAAAAAAGAACCTGACGCAGAACGCCCTTATAAAGTAATCGGTTATCCAATGATTCCGATTTTATATATCTTTTTTGCATCGGCTATTGCATTGATTTTGTTGTATTCTAAAACAACCAATGCGGGAATGGGGTTATTCATTGTATTATTGGGGATTCCATTTTACTATTGGATGAAAAAAAAGGAATAAGCGTTGGAATTCGGATTAAATGGGATTTTTTTGGGATTAAATGGGATTGATTTTTGGGATTTGTAGGATTAAAATCCTATAAATCCCAAAAAATCAATCCTATTTAATCCCAAAAAAATCCCATTTAATCCTAATTCCA
>JBDKKX010000383.1:0-5766 GCA_039795795.1 Bacteroidota bacterium
TTCATGTAAAACAACTTGCTTTTTGGAAGCATCACTGTAATACCTTTTGTTGACTAATTCTTCTGATTTACCCTCCTCGCGCTCGAAGAAAAAGTGTAATTTACCTTTTTCGTCATTCAACGAGAGCAAACTCAACCGTTGTCCATGCATGCAAAGGGTTAAAAAAACAGTGTCCTGCATCCAAACAGACTCCACACTCTGGTCTAATTCCCCCATTTTATAAGGTGAAATATCCGTTTGAATGGCTCTCGACACAAAAATGAATTCCTTTTCAGGCGTTTTGAAACCAAATTCTTGGATATCATGCACGCCATAAAAAGTATTTTTAGATTGAGTCAATGTTTTTTTAAAGGTTATTTGACGCGGGTTGACAAGCCACGCACGGTCGTCAATAAACCCTTTAATCTTCTCTCCTACATTGTTTAAAACGTAACCTTCTCGATAGTTTGTTTGGGCACTGAGGTGAGAAATTAATAAAAAAATGCAAAGCAAAAAGTTTGTAATTTTAATCATCTTTAAATATTTTAAATACGATTTGCAAAAATATTTAAAATATTGGTTGTCACAAAGTTAAAAAATGTTTTTTTAACATTTTTTATGTTAACGATATTCAAACAGCATATAAATAAGGCATGATTTTTTCATATAGGTAAGATTTGCTTATTTTAAATACTTTTTTTAGGTTATTTTAAACGGAATTGTATTGTTATGTTTACATTTTTATTTTCACTATGCTTAAAATAAAAATAAAAATTTGATTTTATTTTTCAAAAACGTATATAATCTATTTCATATAAAAACGTGACAGCAAAAAAAATACAGTTCAAAATGGAACTGTATTTTTTATAGAAAATTATTCATAATATTAACTTAGGTTGCAACAAATATTTCTTTTTCAATATACGACAAAAATAATTTCAAGCCTTTTTTCTTCGCTTCATCTAAATGATATGAGATATTATTTGTATAGTAATATTTTAAATTAAAGTCAGGATCAGGACTTGGAAGCAAATAAGTCAATTGAGGAATATGTTGAATACCATTTTTCAACGCTTGATTAAATTGTTGTATAAAACGATTTTCCAAAGGCTTGCAAGTGACCCAAGCCGCAAAGACAAAAGGCAATTGCGTCATTTCTGTCCAAATCGCACCTAAATCATATACGAAAGGATATTGTTTGTTCAAGCCCACTGCCCTATCTCCGATGATTAAAGCAGCCGTCGTATCATTGATTTTTTGCTCATAACCTGCTGCACTTGGAAGCAACAAAGGATTGATTTTCCAATAATTGCGCAATAAAATTTTTAATAATTCAACAGAAGTGCGCGAATGATAATCTAAATAAATTTGTTCAACGGCATCTATGGGCACTTGGCTAAAAACGCAGACAGTTGCCACCGCGCCTACCGAACCAATACAATAATCCGAAATTAATTGAGGATTTTTCAATTCGGGCAGGACAGCAACAGGCACTAAGCCTAAATCGGCTGCCCCAGACCGCAATTTTTCCGCACAAACGGAGGGAATATCCAAACTCAAATCAATACTTTTCTGAATAGGATGTTGTAAAATCCCATACAACAACGGTTTCGTATTAAGATAACTAACTGCTGTTATTTTTATTTTATCCATGCGTAAATTTTATTTAAATCAATGATTTCCAGAGAATTGCCCTAAATGTCGCGTATCATTTTCTATCTCAAACATAAATTCTCCATCCAAATAATGCACTTTATATAAACAAGTATTATTATGTTTGAAGCGTGTGCTGCTGCCCAAAGGTTTGCCATGTAAAATCGCCATCATGGATACGAGGGTGCGCCCGTGCGTGCAAACCAAGACATTATTATAAGGTAACGTTTTCAACAAATCCACAAATTTTAAAATACGGTCTGCCAATTCTTGCAAACTTTCACCGCCTTCAATCCGTGCAGACGCATCACCCCCTTCCCAAGCCGCCATCATTTTGGTATGTTGCTCCGTCATCCATTCCGCACGCGGCTGCCCTTCGTGAATGCCCCAAGAAATTTCATTAATCAAAGGTGTTTTAATATGTTGAATATTTTGTTTTAAAAATGGCTCAATCGTTTGATGCGTCCGCTTTAAAGCAGACGTAATCGTAGCATCAAATTGTACATTTTTGTAATATTCATAAAACAACCATGCTTGTTTGCGTCCTTTGGCATTCAATTCCGAATCAATCCCACTGCCTTGCACAATGCCTTGCCGATTCAAATCCGTTTCGCCATGCCGAATAAAATAAATTGTCATGTTTTTAATACAAAATTTTTATAATAACTTAATTGTTCACCACTGGTAACTCTAAATAACCTCGAAATGTTTTATCTTCTTCAAATTCAACACCCTCAAAATCTCTAACGACCTTATATAAGGTGTCGCGTTCTATCGGGCGGCGACCGACTTGGCGAATCATGCGCACTAAATCCGTCGTCGAAAGGGAAGGATGTTGCTCTTCGCTGCCCGCCATCGAATAAATTTTCGTCGTATCATCAATCGTTCCATCCAAATCATCGACTCCGAAAGCGAGCAAAAGTTGCGCAGTGGAGCGTCCAATCATGGGCCAGTAGGCTTTTAGGTGGTCAAAATTATCCAAATAAATCCGCGAAACGGCATAATTTTTCAAATCTTCTATCGTCGAAAGTTCTGCTAAATGCGATAATTGATTGTCTTTATTACGAAATTTTAAAGGTATAAAAGTTTGAAAACCAAATGTTTTATCTTGCAAACGGCGCAATTGCTCTAAATGGTCAATCCGATGATGATATTGCTCAATATGACCATATAACATCGTTGCGTTGGAGCGCATCCCCAATTCATGCCAAATTTCATGAATCCGCAACCATTGTTCCCCCGAACATTTTCCACCTGCAATTTTATCGCGCACCTCTGCTGCAAAAATTTCCGCACCACCGCCCGGTAAGGAATCAACGCCCGAATCTTTAACCATTTTCATCCCATCTTCATACGACACTTTTGCCTTTTTAAATATATAATGATACTCCACAGGAGTCAAAGCTTTAATATGTAATTCAGGGCGATGCGCCTTGATGCGTCGAAACAATTCCAAATAAAATTTCAAATCATATTGAGGCAAAACCCCGCCAACGATATGCACTTCCGTTACAGGTTTGCCATCATATTTGTAAATAAGTGCCATCATTTCATCCATGGTATAAGCCCAACCTTCGTGTTTTTGCTTAATCAATCGAGAGTATGAGCAAAATGTGCATGTATAAACACATAAATTGGTGGGTTCTATATGAAAGTTTTTATTGAAATAGGTATTATCGCCTTGTTTTTTTTCTCGGACGAAATTGGCTAACGTGCCAAGATAACCCAATTCGCCTTGTTCAAAAAGGTATAAACCTTCCGTTTCCGTGATGCGTTCTCCTGCATAGACTTTTTGAGCAATCAGACGCGCTTGCGTCGGTAATGCGTTGTCTTGCAATAAGATATGAATATCGTTTTTCATAGAACAATTGTTTGTAATAATTTTCGCAAAGATACTAAATCTACTTTTCAGAACAAGAACTACTTGTTTTGAAAACAGATAACAAACTTTCTAAACTTTCAGTTCAAACTGAAAGTTCTTTTTTTTCAAATTTTTGCATCAAATTTTTAAACTGGATCCAAGTTGAGCAGTTGAGAACGGGAAAGATGGAGCGAGACGCGTTTGTTTTTTTGATTTTTTTGCAAAAAATCAAAAAAAACAAAAACGTCTCGCTCCAAAGGGACTTTTTTTTAACTACTTATCTTATCTTTGTTGCCAATAAAATCCTTAATTTAAATAAAAAGTTTGAAAAAATGATGACTGCAAATCTTTCTACTGCCGCTTTCACGCCCGAAGCAGAAAAGGCACTCCAAAATTTTAATAGCCCTTGGAAAATGCGTTTTTGGTTGTTAACTCAATTACCGTCGGCTTGGTTCATGGGTGTAAAAATAAAAACCGTGACATGGCAATATGCAGAAGTAACACTTCCTTATGCTTGGCGGTCTCAAAATCCGTTTAAAAGCATTTATTTTGCGGCACAATGCGCGGCGGCTGAATTGTCCACAGGTGCTTTGGCGATTTTAGCATGTCGCGGTCGCGGCAATGTGTCGATGTTGGTCTCCAAAATTGAGGTGGATTTCACTAAAAAAGCCAATCAATTAACCACTTTTCGATGCGCAGATGGCGAAAAAGTGTTTGAAACCGTGCAAAAAGCGGTCGAAACAGGGAAGCCCCAAGTATTGACCATGGTTTCTGTTGGAACACAAGCTAATGGTGAAGTCGTTTCCACGATGAAAATTACTTGGTCGTTCAAATATAAAGCATAAACAATTGATTTTAAATTATTTACAAAACCATGCGAATTATCACGTATAACGTTAATGGCATTCGTGCTGCCATTAAAAAAGATTTTTATAGTTGGTTGGCAACTGTAAATCCTGATATTTTATGCTTGCAAGAGGTCAAAGCGATGCCACAAGAAGTGGATTTAGAACCGCTTTATGCCTTGGGTTACACGCATGTTGCTTGGTATCCTGCGGTAAAAAAAGGATATAGTGGCACAGCTACTTTTTCCAAAATAGCTCCAAATCAAGTAATTACAGGTATTGGAATTGCGCAATATGATGATGAAGGACGCATTTTGCGAACGGATTATGGCGATTGGACGTTGCTAAACTGCTATTTCCCTTCTGGAACCAGTGGCGATACGCGGCAAGCGGTTAAAATTGAATTTTTAAACGATTTTTTTGATTATATTCAAATTTTAAAACAAAAACGACCGCGTTTGATAGTCGTTGGCGATTATAATATTGCACATCAACCGATTGATTTACACAATCCTGCAAGCAATCAAAATACGCCCGGTTTCACACCCGAAGAACGCGCTTGGATGAGTAAATTTTTGCATTCGGGTTGGACAGATGCTTTTCGGCAGCAGCATCCCGACCTTCAAGCATACAGTTGGTGGTCTTATCGTTTTGAATCCAGAGCAAAAAATAAAGGTTGGCGCATTGATTATCAATGTGTTACGAATCCTTTGCAGCCATTGATTCAAAATGTAGCATTGTTAAATGAAGCGTTTCATTCGGACCATTGCCCCGTTTTAATGGATATTGATTTATAAAATATGCGTTTTAAACAAAGATATAGATAAATTGTGACATTAAATTAACTTTACGAAAGCCAGTAAAAAACGACTTTCGTAAAGTTAGGTTTAGCCTGAGAATTAATATTATATTTAAATAGCATTTCGCAATAATTTCAAAATATTCCGCGCCCCATTCAAAGTTTTAACATTTTCTCGAATGAAAATCAAATGTTTCGGCGTTTGTCGAACCGCCATTTGATGTTTATTCGCGCCCGTTTTTTGGATAAATTGCATTAACTTTTTAAACGATTCCGTTTCATAAAATGGAGATTGCGGATTCCCGACAAAATAGCATTTCAATTGCCCATTTTTCAACATAATGCGTTCAAAACCAAGCACTTTCGCATCCCATCTTAATCGCAAGCCATCAAATAATTCATCCACTTGAATCGGAATTTTGCCAAAACGGTCTTTCAATTCATTCCGAAATTTTTCAATTTCGCCCTCATTTTCTATCAAATCTAATTGGGTATAAAGGCTCAAACGCTCCTGAGACTGATGGACGTATTCCGATGGAATGTGCATTTCAATATCTGTATCAATGATAACATCATACACAAATTGTTTATTTTTACCTGTTTTTTCCAACTCTTCTTTGAATAAATCT
>JBDKKX010000384.1:0-5752 GCA_039795795.1 Bacteroidota bacterium
TTTATAATGAATTGATAATAAATGAATTATAAATAATTAAAATCGGACAGGTCACGACCTGTCCCTACGATATTTCTCCTTTCATTTAGAAAAGGTATATCAGGATTTTTAGGCAAAAAACAGCAAAGAGGAGCGGATCTTGCAGGTTATCCAAGTGGTTCGGGAATTAAAATAATATCGGCTTCAAAATATTTTTCCATTTTGAAAATCAATTGCAAATCAAAAGGATGAAAACCAGTTAACCATTTCTGGACATCCGTTTCCGATTTGCGCAACGCTTTCGCTAAATCGCGTTGCGTCCTTTGCTGCGTTCGCAACAACTCAATGATGCGATTCGCAATTGCTAAATTTTTATCCCAATTTTGTGTAGCACTATTGGGAACGCGGTTCAAAATTCTATCAAAACTGTCCATATTAATAAAAAAGTTCTATTTCGTTAAGATCCAGTATATTTTTACCCGTAAATTTGAAATTCCCTTCTCGAATGAGTTGATCTATTTGTTTTGCCATCGCATTCGCAAAACGAAAATGAGCTAAAACATTTGGGGAATTCTGAACTTGCTGTGCTGTTTTGATTCCACCATTCGCAAGAATGACAATTTGTTCGTTAATCGGAACACAATACAATCGTAAATCGTTGACTATCACTTCTTTAAGCATTTTTGACAGGGGCGGCGGTAATGCATGAGCAGCTGCTTCATGTCTAAAAAATTCAATTTTTGCGCCATATTTTTTGCCAAGTAGCGATAGCCAAACGACAAGATGATTTAAATCGGTTTCAATTTCCACTCTGTTTTCTAATTTAGAAAAGAACTTTTCTGTTTCACTTTCCTCATCGTCCTCAAACTGAAACGTATAAAAATTGACTTTTGGAAATGATTTGAAGAGTTGCAAAGTTACTAAGTTTGCCATAGGTTTTCTCAAGTTGGTTACAATGTAGAATGATTCAATGCAAAATTAATATTTTTCAAACGGATTGTCAAATATTTTTTTGAATCATAATTGTAATACCCGCAGAAAAGAGGCGCGGGGCGGCGGGGTAAACTAATTCTTTCCATAATCGCTCCCTTTGAAAATTAAAAAAAATAAAAACACCGTGTGCGGCTTCTTCTTCTACTTCTTTAAATTAAAATTTAATTCTATTATTTTAATTTATCGCCGTGTATGGAATGGATTCAAATCCAATACACTCAATTTGTATGTATTGCCATTTCGCCTCTTTAAAATCTACTAAATAGGGTTAATATTCATGCAACACGCATAAATATTTTAAAAATGCGACTAATATTCATGCAACACGCATAAATATTTGCTTTATTTTAAAATTAGACTCAATTGCTTAGAAAACCACTTCGTCTGAACCAATTGTTCTTTCCTATTTCGTTTATCCACCTTATATTGATGCACGAGATGCCCACAATAATCTTTAAAACTAAAAAAGACAAAAAAAGTCTCAAAATCATTACTTTGTAACGCTTTTGTAATCTCCGAAATATCTTTATCCGACGGAATACCGCCATCTCGAAATTCCTCATAACTTTTGCGCGATTCCGAAATCTTAGTCACTAAATTATTGAAATGATGGTTTTTCAATACCAAAATCTCTTTTTTATATTGTTTTTTGTCAAAATCTTTCCCCAAGACTTCCGATAAATTCTCAGGATGATACAAATAGTTTTCAAAACAGTAATACCACAAAATTTTATAATGAGGAAATTTTAAAAACAATTTTTGACGTTCGTTGTCCGTTAAAAAATCTCTGTCGCGCAATCCCATCAACGTTTTATCGCGCTTGACTTTCATAAAAACCGCATTTGAATTTTGTACATCCGTAAACACCACTTCTTTCAAGCCTATCAAACTATACCACTCATAATTTTTATTTTCGCATAAAACTATTTTGCGATTGCCCAATATTTTTGCCATAGACGCTCTTGGCACCGCAATTTCAAAAATAGTCGTCTCTTGCACCGCAGACGGTTCAATGACTTGCGGTTTATCAAAATCAAGATTATCCAAATCTATAATCGTCGCATTATCCGCATCTTTGGCATATTCAATGAAGCCTAAGGCATGAGTTGCCGTCCACAATTGGCTATTGGGCGGAATCCAATTTTCCGTAATTTCCTTCAAAAGCGTGTATTGCAAACTCGTATTTAAATGAACATCCATTTCATCTATATAATAAATGGCATTTTGAAAATAAGGGCATCGCACTACAAAATTCAACAACAAAATAACAACTTGTTTTTCGCCATGACTCAATAAATTATAAGGAATGAGCGCGTTTCCTTTGGAAAAAATCAATTGCGGGGGCTCATTTACGCCACTACCCGCATCTTCATAATTCGCAATCCGAATACTGGTTTGTTTATCCGCACCAAAAATACGCCCCAACGATTGATTAATGGGGTCAATAAATTTTTGTGCAATTTGAGTCAAATCCACCGAAGTCGCTCCTGAAAAAAGAGGGTCGCGCAAGGCTTTACTGATGTCGCGGGTGAATTTTTTGACATCGGTTTGAAAACGCGTGTCAAATTCTATGAAATAATCGGGTCCATCTGCATTATTCCCCAAGATTGCTTCGTCAAAAAAAACATTTTTAAGCGTCGGAACAATGCGAACACTCGGTCTGCCAAAAAAAACGGATGATGGTGGCAACACGGTGCGTTCCAAGACTCCCTCTACACTCATTTTTTTCTGAAATCGAAAATCCACCCCATTTAATTCAACAAAAATAGGTTGTCGTTTATCTTTTTTGTAATAAATATCGTGTTGGAATTGCTTTTCTGCATTTGTAGGCGCGGCTGCGGTAAGCCATTGAAAGGCATCAAAAATAGCAGATTTACCACTGCCATTCGCACCAATTAGTAACACTAATTTAGCGTTTAAAGCAATATTTTTAATCTGTAAATCATTGAAACGCTTAAAATTATGTAAATGCAAGGTTTGTATTTTCATTTTATCTACCGTTTTACATGGAACGAACTTGATTTTGCCTCGAATGACGGGATGTTTCATTTTTGGGTTACACTTTGATACATTGTGATACGAATGGATGTACGGATTCGACGGATTTCACGGATGGATACGGATTTTTTTTATTTTTTTTGCTCGAAACAAAGCATTGGGTTTAAAAAAATCCGTATTCATCCGTGAAATCCGTTGAATCCGTACATCCATTCGTATCCCAAGGTATCCAAAAGTGTAACCTAAAAATGAAACATCCCTGAATTACACGAATGTTCACTAATAATTCGGGTCAAATTACTTGAATTATTTAAAACGAATCGCTTTCAAGGGCGATATTTTTGTCACTAAAAATGTCGGAAACACCAAGAATAGCAAAGTTATGATAAATGTCCCAATATTCACCATCGCAATCAATGGAAAATCAAAATGCACGGGCGCGACGGATAGATAATAGTCTGATTCTGAAAGTTTTATGAATTTATATTGATCCTGTAAAAAGCACAAGCCTAAACCCATAAAATTGCCAATCAACAAGCCAATGCCTACAATCATCGCTCCATAATACAAAAAAATGCGTTGAATATCGCCATCATTTCCGCCCAAAGCTTTGAGCGTACCAATCATATTCGTCCTTTCCAAAATCAAAATCAACAAAGCCGTTACCATATTCAAAATGCCCACCACCAACATTAATCCTAATATAATCGCTTCGTTCACATCTTGCAAATCAAGCCATTGAAAAATGGCAGGTTGCTCTTGTTTAATAGTCATCGTGTATAAGTCATTGGAAATCAATTCTTGCGCAATGTAATCATTCATATTGCCCAAATCCGATAAGTTTTCTGTAAACACTTCAAAACCCGCTACTTGATGCACAGACCAACCCAACAAATCTTGCACTTGTCGAATGTCCACCAACGCAAATTGTTTATCATATTCCTCTAAACCCGTCTTATAAATGCCTGAAACTTGGAAAACGCGTTGTTGTTGCTGATTGTTTTTCACAAAGTGAATGATGAATTTACTATTCAATCTAAGTTTCAACCGATTCGCCGTCGATTGCGAAATCAGTATATCTCGACTGAGCGCGGAATCATTCGAGGGCGTTATGATTTTGCCGCTATCCAAATTATGTTTTATAAAATCCCAATTATAATCCTTGCCTACGCCTTTTAAAACGATGCCTTCAAAATTATCTTTTGTTTTGATAATCCCCGCTTTGGTCGCATAAGATTGCGCATGGCGAATCCCGCCTTGAGTAGATAAATGTTCCCCCGATTTTCGATGAATAAATTGCACCGCTTTAACCTGTTTCAAACTATCCAAAAACGATGGATTCAATTCAATCGGCGTAGGTTCAAAAGTCGTGTTCACCGCAACACTCGTAATATGAATATGCCCCCAAAAACCAAACATTTTGGCAGAAATTTCACTTTTAAAGCCTTTAATCAAACAAACGGCTACAATCATCACAGCTACGCTGACCGCGACCGCCGCCGTTGCAATCCGAATAATCAATCGAGCAAAAGCCGCTTGCCCCGCAGCAACCACCCGTTTCGCTATAAAAAAAGAAAGGTTCATAAACTATATTAATCAATTATATCAAAAATGGTATGATTCAAACAAATTTTCATCTTTACATATAAGTCGAATTAAAATTTCACTTTTTTAAAAAAAAGTGAAATAAAATTTGCATTTCTCAAAACAATCAAATATCTTTGTTTCCGAATGTTAGCACGCATAAAATGCACTAAAAAAAATTAATCAATCACTAACCACATTTGTTCATCCTCTAAAACTTGGAAAGCATGGCAAGTACAGTAGCGAATATCTTGCGGAAACGCCATAAAAACATTATTTCGGGTCCGCCAAATTTGTCCGTCATCGAAGCCTTGAAGATCATGAACGACCGAAATATTGGTTCATTGGTCATCATTGATGGCGACTATTACAAAGGCATTTTTACAGAACGGGATTATGCTCGAAAGGTCGCCTTGAAAGGTCGGCGTTCGATGGACACCACTGTTGCGGAAGTCATGTCGGTGGACTTGCCGCGTGTCAGCCCTAAAGACCGCATTGAGCATTGTATGAAATTGATGTCGGATAAAAATGTGCGGTATTTGCCGGTCATGGAGCATCATCGTTTGGTGGGCATTATTTCCATTTTGGACTTAATTGAAGAAACGGTTTCGGTTCAGCACGAGACAATTACGCATTTGCGCGATTATATGCAAGGCGGTTACGCATAAATGATGAATGATGAATGATGAATGATAAATGATGAATTTATAAATAATTAAATATCAATACTTTATAAATTTATCATTTATCATTTATCATTCATCATTCATCATTCATCATTCATCATTCATTATTATTTGTCGCTTGTTAATATATCCAAATAATTCGCTATATGCAAATGACTTTCTTCTTGTATCGCCAAGTTTAAACCATATTTTTGAGCGATTTCCGCGACTTCTTTGGCTTGCAGGCTGCCTGCGTGGTGTAATTGTCGGGACAAATCTATCAAAAAAGGTTTATGCAATTCCAATAATGCACGAGTTTCAACCACTAAATTTTGAACCATCGCTTCAACTGCCTTGTCGGTCACGAAGACATCCATCGGCGCAGTCGGATTGTTAGAATAATATGCCTGATATTGTTCGACAAAACCGTATTTGCGCAGATAATCCATTGCAAGGTTGGACACTTCCCATCGGTCGTTGTGTCTGCCAATGGTCGCGTGTGCCTCTCCAAAAACAAGGTCTTCCGCCAATCC
>JBDKKX010000385.1:0-5748 GCA_039795795.1 Bacteroidota bacterium
GATTTTTCGATCGCTTTTAACTTTTTTTTAACTCAATTTCTATTGCATCTAAGTTTTATCATGTAGAGTGCTACAAATCCTAAAAATCTTAAAAATCAATCCCATTTAATCCTAAAAAAATCCGATTTAATCCCAATTCCAACGTACCCACAATTAAGTTACTTACTATTTATTTCAAGTAAAAAACATCTATCAAAGGCTTCACCACAGGAGCATTATCTGGATTCGTATCCATAATATCCCCCATATATTGCCACCAACGTTGCATCACCTCCTGAGCAGGCAATGTGTCCAACAATGCAGGCTCTTTTATTTTTAAAATCGCAAAAAGAGCCTGCGTCTCTTCTTCTAAAAAAATGGAATAATCTTCAATACCAATGCTTTTGAGCAAAGTAACGAGTTCTGCCCAAATTTCATCGTGGCGTTTTTTATATTCCGCAGCCTGTCCTTTATGAAGCTGCATTTTGAAAGCGATACGGTGCATTTTTATTTCTTTTTAAATTTTGAGCAAATATACAAAAAGGTTTTTAAAAAGTAAGATGACAAGCTGCCGCGCAAATAATTCCAGTTGCAACCGCAGCATTCAGTGATTCCGCGCCGCCACCACCAGGAATCGTAATAGGATAATCAATTTGTTTTAAAAGCTCGTTAGAAATGCCATTGCCTTCGTTACCAATGACGATAATGCCTGTTTTTTCAAAACATTTTTTTTCAAAAACATTCTTTCCTTTTAACAATGCTCCGTAAATAGGCAGATTCGGATATTGTTTTTTTAAATCTGAAAACGCTATTTCCATCGTATTCACGCGTAATAACGCGCCCATGGTAGATTGTACTACTTTGGGATTCCACACATCGACGCAAGTATCCGAACAAAACACACACGGGATTCCAAACCAATCGGCAATCCGCAAAATCGCACCCATATTGCCTGGGTCTTGAATCCCGTCGAGATATAAGGTAAATTTTTGTGGCATAAAATCATCCGAAAGGGGAGAAACGCGTTTATGAGCAACGACCAAAACTTGATTCGGCTCACTTAAACCCGAAATTTGTTTCAATTCACTTTCGGAAACGATTGTGAAAGGAGTCGTATTTTGCTTTAAAAGAAGGCTTGCTTCTTGCGCCCAAGTTGGAAGCGCAAAAATCGAATCGATTTGTACAGCAGGCACGTGTTGCAATATCTCGCGGACGATTTTATCGCCTTCGGCAATGAATAAACCGCGTTCATCACGCACTTTTTTGCGGCGCAAAGCGTGAATCGCATGAATTTTTGATTTGGATAACATATTTATTCAGCACAAAAGTTACAAAAGGCACAAAGAAAACAAAAGTTTTTAGAACAAAAGGCACAAAAGCCTTCCATTTTGTAACTTTTATAGGATGTTTCATCGGACGCGAAAAAATAGGTTACACTTTTGGATACATTAGGATATACGAATGGAACGGATTTCACAGATACGTATTTTAAATCCTGGTGTAAATTCGATAAAAATGCTTACTTTTGCCGCCAATACGAACCCTAAAATCCGAAATTAATGGATATTTTACAAAAATATGCACATTTATTGGTCAATTACAGCCTTGAATTGAAAAAAGGCGATAGACTATTTGTGCAAACGACTACTGCGGCAGAACCGTTAGTGCGGGAGTTGTATCGAGAAACCCTCAAAGCGGGTGCGATGATGGAAGTCGATTTTGCTTTCCGAGAAAAAAATCGCATTTTTATGACCGAAGCAGAACCCCATCAATTGCAATATATTTCGCCTTTGTATAAGGCGGCGATGGAAGAATTTGAAGCATTTTTGTATATTCGCGCCCCGTTTAACTTGCAGGAGGACAAAAATGTGGATAAATCCAAAGGCAGGATTCGGCAATTGGCGACAGCCGATTTAGCGCGCCGATATGCCGAACGGACAGGCACTCGTGCCTTGCGGCGGTCTCTTTGCCAATATCCGACGGATGCGGCGGCGCAAGAAGCAGGGATGTCGTTGGAAGAGTATGCGCAATTTGTTTATAATGCCTGTAAATTATACGAGCCAGACCCGCAAGCAGCTTGGTTGCAAGTGCGCAAAGAACAACAACATATCGTTGATTTTTTGAATAAATGTCGCAATATTCATTACAAATCGCCGAATATGGATTTAAAATTTTCCTGTGAAGGGCGGATTTGGATGAATTCCGACGGACAAACGAATATGCCTTCGGGAGAAGTTTATACCTCGCCTGTTGAAAATTCGGTGAATGGGCGCGTGCATTTTACGATGCCGAGTTTGTACGGGGGCAATGAAGTGGAAGGCGTAACGCTTTGGGTGAAAGATGGCTACATTGAAAAATGGGATGCGCGCCGCAATAAGGAATTTTTAGATGCCATTTTTCAAATTCAAGGCGCAAGGCGTTTTGGCGAAGCGGCGATTGGCACGAATTATAATATTCAGCGCATTACTAAAAATATTTTGTTTGACGAAAAGATAGGTGGAACGGTGCATTTAGCGGTCGGCAACTCGTATTTGCAAACGGGCGGCAAGAATGAATCGCCTGTACATTGGGATATGATTACGGATATGCGCGAAGGCGGTGAAATTTATGCAGACAATGTATTAATATATAAAAATGGATTATTTGTAATTTAATGTAGAGCGAATTGGAACGCGGATGACACGGATTGTAGCAGATTTTCACGGATTTTTTTTATGGATTGTTTTATTTTTGAAGATTGCTAAAAAAAATCCGTGAAAATCTGCTATAATCCGTGTCATCCGCGTTCCAATTCGCTCCACATTTTCAATTCATTATCGAATGATATATCAGATTTCAAAAACCAACCCCGATTTGAAGGGCACGATTCGCTTAGATGGCTCGAAGAGCATCAGCAATCGATTGTTGATAATTCAAGCATTCTGTTCAGAGCCGTTCGAGATTTTAAATTTGTCCACTTCCAAGGATACGGTCACTTTACAAAAACTTTTAAATCAAAAATCGCCTGAAATCTATGACGCGAATGCCGCAGGGACGACATTTCGGTTTATGACGGCGTATCTCGCCTTGCAATCGGGAACGCAAATCTTGACAGGTTCTGCGCGGATGTTGCAACGTCCGATTGGAAAATTGGTAGAAGGATTGCGCGGTTTAGGCTGTGATATTGAGTATATGGGTGCGGAAGGTTATCCTCCGCTCAAAATTAAAACGCCTAAAATTCGAGATGCTGCCAAATTAAGTATGGATGCGGGGGTGAGTAGCCAATATATTTCTGCTTTGTTGATGATTGCCCCGACGTTGCCGCAAGGTTTAGAATTGACGTTGGAAGGTAAAATCGTATCGCTGCCTTACATTCAAATGACATTGGGGTTGATGCAAGATTTTGGCGTGTCGCATGAGTGGCGGAATAATACCATCGTCATTGCGCAACAAAATTATCGGGCACCCGCGCCTACTTACACCGTGGAAGCGGATTGGTCTGCAGCGTCGTATTATTACACCTTGGCAGCTTTTGCGCAAAAGGTGGATTTGAAATTAAGCGGATTGTTTAAAAATAGTTTGCAGGGCGATGCGGTGGTATCCAAAATGGGGGAATCTTTTGGGATTCAAAGTGTTTTTGAAGGAAAAGATGTCGTTCATTTGACCAAATCGGGACATCTTGATACGGATATTTTTGAATACGATTTTATCAAATGCCCTGATATTGCTCAAACGATAGCCGTTTTAGGTGCGGGCAAGGGCGTACAAACCTTGATGACTGGTTTGGAAACTTTATTTATCAAAGAAACGGATAGGGTAGGGGCGTTGATGGCGGAATTGGCAAAAGTCAACGTTTGGCTATCCAAATTACCGAAAAAGTTTTCTCAAAAGAAGCAAAAAGATTATTATTTATTGGAAGGCAAAGCGGCATTTACGTCCATTCCGATTTTTGAGACCTATGAAGACCATCGAATGGCAATGGCGTTTGCACCGCTTGGGCTGTTGCACCCGATACAAATCGCGGAACCTGAAGTCGTTGTGAAATCTTATCCGCGCTTTTGGGAAGATTTGAAAACATTGGGTTTTGAAATTAAATTGGTTAAAATAGAGGTGTAAATTGCGATACTATTGGAACGCGGATGACACGGATTTCACGAATTTACGCGGATTTTTTTTGGAATGCTGGTTCTAAACCCAGTAAAAAAAACAAAAAAATCCGCGTAAATCCGTAAAATCCGTGTCATCCGCGTTCCAATAGTATCATAATTTACGTTAAAAATTGTAAACGACTGCTTCCTCTTTCAAAACAATATCGCCAGACGCTTCCAAACGCCGAATAATCTTTTCCAAATTCCCATTCATACCAATTTCTTGATGGTTGAACAAAATATATTTTTTCAAATCATCTACTTCCGTCGGGCGCGTACCTGAGCGAATCAAACGGCGAATCGTTTCCCGCGCCGTATCGTCAATCAAACTGCCCGTTACGAAACCATTGGTTTCCGCTTCAGGTGTTACAGCCGTTGAATGGTTTGAAATGGAATGTTGCACCTGCTCTTTTTCCTCCTGAGCAGCGTCCGAAGCGTCATCCAGCACAATATTGGGCTTAACGCGGATACAATTGCGTCCCGAACCATTGATAAAACGCACTAACGGGTCTAAACTCACATCATTCGACAGGACGGCAAATTCAATATCTCCCGCAATTTTCTCATGGAGTTTGCCCATAAAAAAGCAAATATGATAATTCATATCGTCGGTATCGACTAAATCCGCCGTTGAAAGCGAGACCCATTTGACATGATTGCCCATCTTTTGCATGTCTTTGACGAGTGCAAAAGGAATCATTGTGACCTCTTCCGATATAAAAACGAAGACTTTATCACAAATTTTTTCTATTTTTTTAAATTTAATGCGAGTAAGCGTATCGAAATCTACGAATATGTAGCGGCGAACGGGCGTATTCATAATATGCAGATAGTTTTATAGTAAAAAGGGTGAAAATCGGCGTGCAAAAGTAGTATTTTTTTAGAATAAAACACTAAGTACGTGACAAAAAAGGAATTTAGCCACGAATTACACGAATTTGCACAAATTTTAAGCAAAAAATACTTTAAATTCGTGCAAATTCGTGTAATTCGTGGCTAAATTCCTTTTTTGTCACGTACTTAGAATAAAACATTAATTATTCATATTTGCGCGTTTGGTTTCTTCTTCCGCGCCTGATTTACCTTTTTTTCTTTCTTTAAGAAAGCGATTTCCAAATTTATATTTGGCAGAAAGTTCTAAAATACGCGGTTCCCAATTCATATTCACTTTATAATGCTGGTTTCCGAAATCCACTTTTCCGCTAAACATTTGGACAATCCATTGATTTGCTGCTAAATTTAATTCCAAATGGTCGTCCCAAAATTTGCCTTGCAAGCCCATATCTAAACCGTACATTTCTCCAATTTCAATCAAACCTTGTAAACCGCCTTTCCGATACCAGCCATTCATTTCAAATTTGAATTGTGGGTTGAATTTGTAATTAAATTGCATAAATCCAGTGTAAGAAGTGGATTTCAACGTCAACGGTTTGCCTTCATGCTGTCCATTATATTGTTGTTCGTAAATCATCACGCCCGCATAACCGTCCGCACCTTTCGCAAAATTGAGTGGAAAAAAGAAATGTCCTCCGAAATTTGTCATTTTTGCCACATTCGCGTCGAAACGAAACGTCGTTTTATCTTTTTGTTCCGTCAACATTTGAATAGCATCATTGGTTTGACGATATTCGAGGTTAAAAAA
>JBDKKX010000386.1:0-5746 GCA_039795795.1 Bacteroidota bacterium
GGTGAGATTAAATGAAGTTTGGATTTCGGTTCCTACGGAATGACAAACAAAACTTGTCATTCCGCAGGAAACGGAATGACAAGTTTTTTTTGTCATTCCGTAGGAAACGAATATTCAACGAAAATAGTCATTTTCTTCCTTAAATCGAAAACTATTTGGATAGAAATAGCGTTTTTATCTGCAAAAGTCAAAATTGTGAAAAAAAAACGTTTTTTTTTGACAATTTTTTTATAATTTTGCACGCAATTTGCCCTTAATTGTTCCAAATTGGCATAATCAAATGATTGTCAATTTTTTACAAATTTAAAAAATCACTTTCACCAATACATGCGTACCAAACTATCTAATTTTAATTTTGAGTTAGACAATAAATACATCGCGCAAACGCCCAGTCAGAATCGGGATGATTCTCGCTTAATGGTCGTCCATCGCCAAACGGGTAAAATTGAGCATCGAATTTTTCGAGATCTTTTGAACTATTTTGGAGATGGGGATGTTATGATTTTGAACAATACAAAAGTATTTCCTGCGCGGATGTACGGTCAGAAAGAAAAAACTGGCGCGAAAATAGAGGTATTTTTGTTGCGAGAATTGAACCACGAAGCGCGTCTTTGGGACGTGTTAGTGGATCCTGCTCGTAAAATCCGAGTCGGGAATAAGTTGTATTTTGAAGACGAAAAAGGAAATGACCTTTTAATCGCCGAAGTGGTGGATAATACAACTTCTCGTGGGCGTACGATTCGTTTTTTGTTCGAGGGAACGGAAGACCAATTTCAAAAAAATTTGAACTATTTGGGACTTACGCCGTTACCTAAGTACATCAAGCGGGAAAATGCAACGATTTTTGATGATAAAGACCGGTATCAAACGGTTTTTGCCAAAGAATTGGGTGCAGTGGCTGCGCCGACGGCGGGTTTGCATTTTAGCAAAGAATTGATGAAGCGGTTGGAATTAAAAGGCGTGAATTTTGCAGAATTAACGTTGCATGTAGGCTTGGGTACGTTCCGTGCAATTGATGTGGAAGATTTGTCAAAGCACAAAATGGATGCTGAATATTTCAAGATTAGTGAAAAATCAGCCAATATCGTCAATGCAGGGAAAGAAAAAGGGGGCAAAATTTGTGCTGTCGGGACAACGACGATGCGTTCTGTGGAATCTTCTGTGTCGTCTTCAGGCATGTTGAAAGCGGCAGAAGGTTGGACGAATAAATTTATTTATCCGCCTTACGATTTCAGCGTTGCCAATGCGATGATTACTAATTTTCACTTGCCGAAATCCAGTTTGATTATCATGGTATCTGCTTTTGCGGGACATGAATTGACAATGGAGGCTTATGAGCAGGCGAAAAAAGAAAATTATCGTTTTTACAGTTATGGCGATGCCATGCTGATTATCTAAGTAAAAGTTTTTAATGTTGAATAAATTTGTTAGTAAAAGCACATCACACCTGGTGTGCTTTTTTGTTTTATCCCGTACAATATTTTATTTTATAGACTTGAATGTTCTACGAATATTGTAATTTAAAGCGACATTCCACATAAAATCTTTTCCGCCCACAATCTCTGTTTTGATAGTCTGATTGATGGACGACGAAATTGAAAAAGGCGATTTAGAATGGGTCAAAATGCCCGTAGCCGTGTAATAAATGCCTTGATATCCGTCAGAATACAAATAATAAATGGCGGGAAGCAAATGAAACCGAATTTTATCACTTATTTTTATATTAGAGACCATGCCATTGAAATTTAAAAAACGAGTTACTTGGGGTCCTGTATTTTGAAAAGCATGACCTTCTAAATAATAAACGCCTACATTTAAATTCGGCGTGATTTGGTAAACAGGCGCGATTTCAAAAGCACCATAACGCATAGATTGGGTAATCGTAGAAGACACATTATTTTCAACAATCTCTTTTTCTAAAAACGCTAACGCAGGGTGTATTCCCACTCGGAGACTCCATTTTTTTTGTTCTATTAATTGGTATCGAAGCCATAACAAGATGCCTCCTTTTTTCGCATCGGGCGTAAGCCTTATATCGGGCGATATACTTAATTGACCCGTTCGCCAAGACATGGTAGAGATTAATGTAGGGCTATTCAAGGAAAAAGTCGGGATAATGGAAAAACCATTGTTCGTTACAGAAAACGAACCTGTAAATAAGGTTTTGCATTGAGTACTGTCAGGCGTTTGTGCCGAAACGGATTGGGTACTATCTGGCATTTGAGCGAGCGATTGACTCCATATTCCTAAAAAAAAGGCAAGTAAAATACTTGTTTTGCTGTTTTGCATGATTTTCTAATTTTTTTAGTGCAAAATTACAATATATTCTACCATTTAAACTTTAAATTATATTAAAAAAAAGTAAATAAATATTATTTGAATCCATGTGCTACTTACAAAGGAAAAAAACTACCAATGGACAGAACATGTTTTTTTATCATTTTAAAAATTTATTTTTGGAAGCCTAAAAATGAGGGTTCTTCCGCGTTTTTAACGCAAAATAAAAATTGAATACCGAAAATTAAATTCTAAAAAATTGATTATCAATTGTTTATAATTTAGTGATACTTTCTTCGGCAGTTTCCTCTTTGGAAAATTAGGATACAAACGGATGTACGGATTCCACGAATTCCACCGATTGGTACGGATTTTTTGGAATTCAATGCTGGATTTTAGGCAAAAAAAATAAAAAAATCCGTACGAATCGGTGAAATCCGTGGAATCCGTACATCCGTTTGTATCCTAATTTTCCAAAGCGGAAACTGCTGTACTTTCTTATTTGAGCAGATAAGTCTCATTATCGAAGAAAATATTATTGTCTTTGAAATTGTTTTTCTTAAACAAATTCAAAGTAGATTTCTCCAAAAAAGTGCTGTAAATATCGGATAATCGCACTAATCTGCGTCCTCCGCGTTCCCATTCGCTCTTAATTTTCCAAATTTAAGGAATCGTGATTTGCTTCCAAAAAATCTCTTCATTCTGGACAACGACCACAAAACCGCGTAAATTTTTTCGGCGAATGTACTTCTTAGACACCAAATATTGTTTTAATTGAACTTCGGCAACCGCCAATGCATCATCCATATCCGTCGGATCTTTCTTTTTAAAATACTTCAACTCAAACGCAATTTCATAATTGGGCTTGTAACCCCGCATCGCCTCTAAATAAATATCAATATAATGCCTTTCCACTTCGGGTTCCGAATCAATATAATAGAATTGTTGATGATGTAACAAGCTGATAAAAATGGCTTTGAGCGAACCTTCGTGAAATGCCATCGCATCTCGATTGGAATGCGTTTTCAAAACGGCTTTTACTTGGTCCAAAAACGGTTGCGGATTCGCATACAGAGCTAAGTCTAAAATGGCATCATTAATCGGATTATTATCAATAGGCAATTCGTTCGTATTGCTTAAGAGTGCCACAAAATATTGTGCATATAACTTTTCAATCAAATAATTGGGGTATTTAAAGACGTAACTACTTAAAACCCGTCCTGTAATCGTTAAAAAACCCATGTAAAACAACATACTTACGGCATCGGACGTATTAAAACCCCGTTCCAAACTGAAAATATCGGTTAATTCCGCCGTAATCGTTTTTTCTTCCATCAATTTCTGAAAGGTAGGTAAAGTCAACGGGTCGCGACGGATTAAGTCAAAAATTTGTCGTATTTTTTTGTAATCCGACGCAATATTCGGGTCTAAAAGGTTGACAGGATACTCGCCCAACGCTAAATATTGGCTCACAAAGTACAATACCATCGTCGAATTATAGACTTTCGTTTTCACTGTACCGCAAAACAAATACCCATTGTACCAATTCCGCAAATCGGACAAGACTTTCAATAAGGTACCTTTTTTGAGTCCTGCTTTTTCGAGTAAGGCTTTCACTTCGGCTTCTTCAAAACCCAGCATCCCGTGAAAGGGCCACATCAACGAAAGATTCGTGCTGATATTATAACCACTCCCCATCCCGTCCAGCGTTGCAGGAGCAACTCCAGATAGATAAATTCTATCTATATCGTTTTTGGCGGACGATTTGAGTACCTCGTAAAAAACACGCACTTCTCCATCTTGACTCACGACGCGTTCAAATGCCCGACTATGGTAATGCAGTAATTGATTGGTAAATTGATCATATTCATCAATCATTACATATATTTTATGGTCATCGGTCAAATTACGGTCTCCTACCAAGTCAAAAAAACTGATGAGCGCATTCGATGGAATGTTTTCGCGTTCAATGCAGTCGAAATCATTCGGCTTAAAGTAAGCAGCATACCGTTTTAAAAATCGTTTTAACCCCGATTTCACTCGTTTCAAAAACGATTTCATGACCTCTTGCGGTTCTTTGGTATTGATGCCACTGAAGTCGAATTCTAAAACAAAATATTGATTCGCCAACGGAGTCGGGTTTTTGCCCACATGTAAATCTCCAAACAAGGTTTGAAATTGATTTTTAAACTCTACCCCGTAATAATGGTGCAACATGCTGATAAACAATGATTTACCAAAACGGCGCGGGCGTAAAAAGGTAGGATATTTCGTGCCTTTTTCTTCCAAAAGCTCAATGAATTGAGTTCTATCTTGGTAAAAACTACCACTTTTCCGAACGGATGCAAAATCCGCCTCTCCATACGCTATTTTTAACATGGTGTTGGATTTGGTGAAAGGATGTGCAAAAATAAGTTTTTTTATGCGATATCGTTCCTTTTTTTTAAACACCAATTAAAAGCGTCAAAAATTATATTTCATTTGTCCATTAGGAAGCACCTGTACTAACGGCTGCTTACTTTCAGCGATAAACTTTAATAAATCCGATTGAGTCAATTCTCTTTTCATTTGCGATTTAAAAACCGATAAAAAAGCATCCACACTTTTAGGTTTATTGCTTTTGAGTTTCGTCTCCAACCTATACAGAAATTCTTTCATTGCTTCGGTTTGTGGATTCACGGTTTCCTGCTTTTTGTTTTTGGCAGCAGTGGGTTGTTTGGAGGTTGTTTTCGGACTCGACGTTGGAACAGCAGCCTCAACCGTCGAATCCAATAAAACAGGTTCCGCCTCTGGAACAGCAGATACAGCATCAGAAATGGGCAAAACTGCTGGAACCGTATCTATTTCCCCTTTTTCCACCGCAAACTGCGCTCGAAATACCTTATATATAGGTGTCTGCATGGCAATATGCCAAATCATTTGTCCAATCGGCTCCCATTGAGCATGATTCAACTTGTTTTTACCATAAATTTGAAAACATTCAAACGCAAATCTCAAAATATCATCCCAAGTAATTTGAATCACTCCAGGCATATTGAGGTCTGGATTAACCGTCCCGCCAAAACAAACACTTTGTACCATATACTGACGATTCTTGTACCAGCCCTTGGAACGCAAAGCCGTTAAAACAGATTCTAATTCAGTTGTCGGAAACACCCCTGTTGCCACAAGAATTCTTTTTAATCGCTCCGAATTAGGATTAAGCCAATTTTTATTAAATTCACAAAGTTCCGTTTTCAGCTCGCCCAACAACAAAAGCGGTAATTCTAAATCCATTAATCGCTCATCGTCCGAAAACAAATGTGTTAATTGCTCCCGCCTATGCGGAAATCGGATGCCTGTGATAACCGTATTAGGACTCACTTTATAAGAATATTCGACTGTTCGGTGAACAATGAAATGATTCAGAGAGAAAAAGCCATTCAGCCTTAGAAATAATTGCGCAAGGCTTTCGGGTTCGAGACTATGT
>JBDKKX010000387.1:0-5729 GCA_039795795.1 Bacteroidota bacterium
CTTGTCATTCCGTAGGAAACCAACGTTTCCTACGGAATGACAAGCAAAAACGCTCCTTCATTCCTAATTCAACATATTAATCTTCTGTCTCCACAGGTGCAGTCACTTTGATTTTGCCCGGATTCGCTTCCAAACGGCGTTTGATTTCCGCTTCGATTTCTGCCGCCACTTCTGGATTATCATCCAAGAAAGTTTTCGTACCTTCCCGTCCTTGCGCCACTTTCGCCCCGCGATAGCTGTACCAAGAACCACTTTTGCCCACCACTTCGGTCTCCACACCCATATCCACAATCTCGCCGACCTTAGAAATGCCCTTGCCAAACACAATATCAAATTCAGCCACCCGGAAAGGCGGTGCTAATTTATTTTTAACCACCTTCACTTTAACGTGATTGCCCGTCAAATTGCCATCTTTATCCTTGATTGCAGACCCCGATTTCCGAATATCCAACCGAATCGACGCATAAAATTTCAAAGCATTTCCACCCGTCGTCGTTTCAGGATTGCCGAACATCACGCCAATCTTTTCCCGCAACTGATTGATAAAAATACAGCAACAATTTGTCCGCCCAATCGTCGCAGTCAATTTCCGCAACGCCTGAGACATCAAACGCGCTTGCAAACCCATTTTCGACTCTCCCATTTCGCCTTCAATCTCCGCTTTCGGCACCAACGCCGCCACCGAGTCAATCACAATAATATCCACCGCGCCTGACCGAATCAAATTATCCGCAATTTCCAACGCCTGTTCGCCATTATCAGGCTGCGAAATCAACAAATTATCCACATCCACCCCCAATGCCTGAGCGTAAAAACGGTCAAAAGCATGTTCTGCATCAATAATCGCCGCAATTCCCCCTTTTTTCTGACATTCCGCAATCGCATGAATCGCCAAAGTCGTTTTACCCGACGATTCAGGTCCATATATCTCAATGACCCGACCTTTTGGAAGCCCGTTCACCCCCAGCGCAACATCTAACCCTAACGAACCCGTTGAAATCGTTTCGACTTCTTCTACCTGTTTTTCGCCCAATTTCATGACTGTTCCTTTGCCATAGGTTTTGTCGAGGCGTTCCAACGTGGATTGTAACGCTTTAAATTTCGAGTCTTTTTCGTTTTTCTCGTTTGCCATTTTTTACGATTTAAAAGAAATTAAAATATACTGTATTGGTACAACAATGATGCAAAATTAAACTTTTTGTTCCGATTCACCAAGTTTTTAGCCATTTATTTTTCAAAAAAAATGAGATTTTTTTTATACTTATAAAACATTTCAAAAATATTTTAAAACAAAATTGGGAACACATAGTGTCATAGAAGACATAGAAAGTGGTGGAATCTTCGCGGTTTCCGAAACTTATACATCAAGAAAAATCTGAATTAGGCATAAAAGCAAGGCAGGAACTAAGGCAGTCGAAATTTGATTTTTTTGAAAAAAATCAAATTTTTACTGCCTTAGTTCCTGCCTTGCATTTTATGCCTAATGCCAATAAATCACTTATTGAGCACCGAAGAAAATTTAGAAATCGCAATCACGCGGTCATAACGCGCCCCAAACGGGCGATGATACATAATAATGGTGTATTCATTTTCGGTTTCATAGCGGCTGCCCTCCAACGCTTCAAAATCGGGTTTTTTATCAGGCTGCACCACCACATATTGATAATTATAAAATCCTTGTTTTAACAATATATCCGTTTCATACACCTTTCCATTAAACTTCATTTTGCAAAAAGGGCGCAATTTCCAATCTACAAAATTGCCCATCACATACACATTACCCGAATCTAACTCATTGATTTTCAACGTAAAATGCGTATTAACATAATCACCTTTAACATCCCCATCGCCCAAATCTTTATTCTCAATCACGTAATTACCATTTGCATCTTTGTCAAACAAATACGGCACTGCCGACCTATCCAAATCCGCAAACAACGTATAATCCCAAGTTTCATTGCCGCGTTCCAACCTTGCAACGCGCTCGCTCCGAAAACGCGTACTCCGCAAATCCACTTGTCGAAATTCTTTACCGCCTGAAAACACAATTTTATCCTGATAATCAAATTGAATTTCCTCGCCTTTCAGATAAAAAGGCGGGATATTCGAGATAGCTTTATCCCAACGACCATTTTGCAAAATCGTCGCTTTCAACTCTATCAACGGATTATTAACCCGATAACTTTTCGCAACTAATTGAAAATCAAACTCTTGATGCGTATTATACTTCGTATCATTGGAAAACGTAAGTTGCGGAATGATGGTAGTCAACGATTCCGAAATAATAAATCGACGGGTAATCAACGGTTTTTTATTAACTAAATCATCAAAAACTTTTAATGTATAATTGCCTGATTTAATGAAAGATACATTTTCATTCGGCAACGTCAATTCATAATGCATATAAGGAATCAACGTATTAAACGCAGCTTGATATTTTGTAATTTGTTCTTCATTGAAACCGACCAAATACTCTTGTTGTTCAAGTTTGGAAGGTCGCCAATCTGCGTCGCAATGTTGCACAGTATAATACAATCTTTTAATATCAGCGTCTAAATCATCAAAAGAAAGTTGTAAAGTGCCGCCGTTTAGTTCCATAATCGGCATATTGAGGGGCTGTCCCGTCGGATGAAATTTGACCGAAGCCCAATTTTCACCCATGACATCGTCATCTATCGGTGCTTCAAGGGGGCTTTGCGCGTGTAAAGGGAGGTATAAAAATAAAAGTGGTAATAGTTTTTTTGACAGAAACATATACAGATAAATGGTTAATTGACTAAAAATTATAAAAGCTCATTTTTAAGATAACGCTTTTATGATGAACTAAGTTTGTAAAATGGGGTTTATAAGGGATTGTTTTTACGCAAAAATGGCTTTTGTTATAATCTTTAACAATTCATTTACATACCTTAAACCTCTAATAATGATGAATATTGCAGATTTGCGCCAAGATTATCGCCAAAAATCGCTTGACCTTGCCGACACAGACGCGGATGCGATAGTGCAATTCAATAAATGGTTTCAAGAAGCGTTGAACGCCAATATTTTAGAACCGAATGCCATGGCAGCAGCGACTTGTACGCGGGAGGGGAAACCTTCTGTAAGAATCGTGTTATTAAAGCATGTGACTCAAAAAGGTTTCACATTTTTCACCAATTATGACAGCAAAAAAGGATATGATTTGGCTGAAAATGCTCACATTGCATTGGTATTCAATTGGTTAGATTTGCAACGGCAAATTCGGATTGAAGGCATTGCGCATAAAATTGACCCACATTTATCGGATGAATATTTTCATGCGCGACCGCGTGCGAGTCAATTAGGTGCGATGGCTTCGCCGCAAAGTCAAGTGGTGGCAGACCGCGCTGCATTGGAAAAAGCCTTGCAAATCGTTACTGAAACGCATGCGGCAGAAATGGTTTTACAGCGTCCTGCGCATTGGGGCGGGTACGAAGTGGTGCCGAATCTTATAGAATTTTGGCAAGGGCGGCGGAGTCGGTTGCATGATAGAATTGTCTATACGAAGCAGTCGGATGGCAGTTGGGAACGCAATAGATTGGCTCCGTAGAATGTAAGTGTTTTGTTTTTTGTTTATAATTTTTTGTTTTAAAAATATTAATTTGGGAAGATTTGGAAGGCAATAAATTGCATTTTTTGAAGGCAAAAATAAAACAATTTTAAAACATTTTTTTTGTTTTTGAATTAACTTTTAATGAAATTTTGTGCATTACGATACGTTGGAATTAGGATTAAATAGGATTTTTGGGGATTAAATCTCAGTATATGACAAAAATACTTTTCGGCACAGATGGAACAGATTCAACGAGATTTCACAGATTTTTTTTGTTCTAACGTTTGAAAATCAAAAAAATCTGTGAAAATCCGTTTAATCTGTTCAATCTGTGATGAAAACTAATTCTTAAGCGGCAATAATCCAGTAATTTCGCGCACTTCCTGCATGGTTTGCTGCGCAATTTTCCGAATTTGCGCCGAAGATGCAATAATTTGCGCTTTTACATTTTTTTTATCCGCATTTAATTCCGCCAATTTCTCTTTAAAAGGCTGCGTCAATTCGACTAAGGCTTCCGCAACCGTTTCTTTCAAATCTTTATATTTCAAATTGCCTGCATCATAATCCGCTTTCAATGTCGCGTGTGCATCTTGTTGACCGCAAGCCTTCAACAATTCAAATAAATTTTTAACACCCGCGCTCATTTCCGCGCTTGCCGTTTCCAAACCCGTATCCGTAACTGCCGAGCGAATTTGTTTGCGAATTTTGTCCGCCTCACCAAACAAATTAATGTAATGTTTTTCGCCCAAACTTTTACTCATTTTTTTAGTCGGGTCTGCGGGAGACAACAATTTCGGAATTTCTGTAAACAAAGGCGTAGGATGTACAAAATATTCTTTGGCAAATTGGTTATTAAACCGTGCTGCAAGATTGCGACTCAATTCCAAATGTTGTTCTTGGTCTTTGCCCACAGGCACATAATCTGCCCGATAAATCAAAATATCCGCCGCTTGCAACACAGGATACATGAATAATCCTGCGGATATGGCAGCTTCTTTATCGCCCGTTTTGAGTTGTTCCGTCTTATCTTTGAACTGCGTCATGCGACTCAACTCGCCAAAAGAACACACGCACGATAAAATCCAAGACAATTCCATATGCTCTGGAACGAGCGATTGTATAAACAAATTATCAGATTCGATGCCGCAAGCCAAGAGTTGAAACGCCATTTTCCAAGTATTTTCGCGCAATTTAGCCGCTTGATACGGCATCGTCATTGAGTGGTTATTGACCACACCATATATACATTGATGTTGCGTTTGCAGCCGCACCCAATTTTGGACGGCACCAAAATAGTTGCCGACATGCAAATCGCCCGTCGGCTGAATACAAGATAAGACTTTTTTCATAACTATATTGTAATGATAAATGATAAATGATGAATGATGAATTTTACAATGAATTGACAATCAATCTATTGTAAAATTCATCATTCATCATCCATCATTCATCATTCCTTAAAAATCGTTTTACTTACCTGCGATAAATGAAATCTCAACATTCACCGATTTCGGCAACGTTTTGACTGCAACCGTTTCCCGCGCAGGGAAATTATCCTTGAAATACGTGCCATAAACAGCATTAACCGTTGCAAAATCATTCATATCGGTTAAAAAAATGGTCGTTTTCAGCACATTTTCCATCGTATAACCCGCCGCCGTCAAAACGGCATTCAAATTTTTCATCACTTGAACCGCTTCATCATGCACGCCTGTCGTCACGACTTGTTGGGTTTCGGGATTAATTGCCACTTGTCCTGCGGTGAACAATAAATTGCCAAACTGGACTGCTTGGCTATACGGTCCAATCGGCGCAGGTGCGTGTGCGGTTTCAATCACTTTTTTGGTTTTAGTTGACATATTTTTATGATTTGTAATGAATTGATTTTAATTAAGTAGTACCTTGGAATTAGGATTAAATAGGATTTTTTAGGATTAAATAAGATTGATTTTTAGGATTTTAATCCAATAAATCCTAAAAATCAATCTTATTTAATCCTAAAAAAATCCTATTTAATCCTAATTCCAACGTCTTCATTCCTAATTCAAACACAAAAAGCCCCTGAAATAGCAGGAGCTGGCGCATTAGAATAATCTCAATTGCGTTCATTCCATCTTAAAAACAAACGCAATTGCCTCGACTATTCTTCATTTGCATC
>JBDKKX010000388.1:0-5729 GCA_039795795.1 Bacteroidota bacterium
ACAATTGAAATCATGTGTTTGCTAAGTAGGCGAGTGTAAATGTTAATAATCAACAAAATAATTGATACCAACAATTCTCATTTTGTGAGTAATTAAAACTTTAATAGTTGCAAAGATATACTTTTTGAAGGAGAATAGGAATGTGAGGAGGTCAAGAAAGCAAAAAAGTCTTACCTAATTGATAGATAAGACTTTTGTTTTTGAAGTGCGTACGATATAAAAACGCATAAATGTTCTAAAAAGTTTTAACCTTGAAAAACTATTTAACTATTTTCCAATTTACTATTAAAACCCAATTTTTGCAGAAAGTGATGCTCCCAAAGGAACAAAGTCAGCATTTATGCCCATTGTTTTACACGCTTCTGCCGCAACCCTGATTGAGTTATTAGTACTTCGTTCGTCTGGATAAATATGAACCATGTTTGCTAAAAACAGATTTTCGGTAGCTGTTTTGCAAGAAGGCACTTTCTCCGAAAAATTCAAATCACAAACAGTTGCTGCTGTATTAGTTTTGAAAACAAAGATGTTTTTTATCCAATCTTCTGAAAAATCAGGGTTTATTCGCTTCAACGGTGGAATCATTACAGCTTTTATTTCATCTTCGCTCATGGTTGCCAAATCTTCTGACATAGCAAAATAACGAGAAAGATAAATAATGTGTGAGCCGTTATATTCTTCTTTTGGAATAAAATTAGTATGTTCTATGACGCCCCCAAAAGGAAAACCTTCGTCGGCAACATTCATCCAATAAATATGACTAAACGATTTTTTTAATTCTAAAATCGTACAAACGGCACCAAAATACTCAACGCCATTCGTGCCTAATGAACAATTTTTGATTTTATTAAAATAAATAGATGGAATCGTTATAAGATATTTTCCTCCTTCAATCGTTAGATTATCGGTAACAATTCCTTCAATTTTGCCATTATTAATTTTAAATTCTTGAACAGCTTCGTTTTTAATCAACTCAACACCCATTTCTTGCAAACGAGTTACTAATACGTCCATCATTGTTTTCCAACTTCCATTGATGTAGCCGAGTCTTTCATCTCCACCTTTACGAGAATTTAGGCGTTGAGCCATTCGACCAATCATCCATGCTAATGGAACTTTATTGGCATAAGGTCCAAATTTGATATTGAGCATCGGTTTCCAAAGTGCATCCGTAATGTCTTTTCCTGCCCAACGATAAAACCAATCCAAAGTTGGTATTCCTTCGTTTTTTGTCCAATTAGCCAATTTTCCAAGAAAAAGGCTTGTTAGGCCAAAGCGTACTTTACCTATTAAACCAACAGGCTTGAATTTTAATAAATCAATAGGCGTGTTAAAATCATAGATTTTTCCTTTACGAAAAACGCCCATTGTTGTTTTTTTGTAAAATGCCTTATCCGAAATTTTTAAGTCTTCTAGTAACCAACGCAGTTCGGCATCCTGCGTAAAAAAATGGTGATAGTAATGTTCTAGTTGATTTCCTCCAATTTCAAAAGTGTTCAAAAGTCCGCCAAATTTATCACTTCCCTCAACAACCGTAACTTTTACGCCTTGTTTCGCTGCAATATATGCCGCCGCCAGACCAGTCATTCCACCACCAATTATTGTAAGTTTTTCCATAAAAGTCGATTTAGTGTCACAATATTCTCTATTGTATTTTGATTATTTGTTCTTTAATTACTTTAAATTGATTATCTTGAAGTTTGCCGATTTGCATTTTAAACTCTCCAATTGGCAAATCGGGTTTTGCTATTATTGTATCTATACGCGTATTATAAAACCTTTGTGTTGACAAAAATGTGGAAAACTTATTTGCTTGTGTTTCCAAAGGAAAAGCCAATCGGTTATTTTTATTGGTAAATATTGCATAATAACCATCAAACCTTGTGTTAAATGGCACAAAAGCCTTTGTTATTTCGATACGAAAAAAGTTTGACCCCTCTATAAATTTTACATCTTCGTCTGCACTACTAATTACTTGGTTTTCATACAAAGCTTTATTCAAAACATCTATTTCGGCAGGTGGCGTATAGTTTTTGAAATGAACTCGACTTATCCACAAAATATCGTTGACATATTTCATCACGCCATGTACAAATCCCGCATAATTATATGGAGGAATAGGAAGTTTTTGGTATTGGCTAATGGGTGCGTGGTCGTCAGGGTTTCGAGAGTTAGCAAAAGCATAATAAAAATAACGACCATTGTTTTTCCAGTTTAGAATCGTTGTTCCAAAAAACTTACGACGGTTTTCAACATCATCCCAGCTTTCGTAATAAGAAAACACACTAAATAAAATAGTAATAATGACCGATATCTTCAGGTATTTATCCCATTTTTTTCTTTCAATAAAGTTAAAAACGCTCAGGTAAATAATTATGAACAATATTAATGATACTGTTTTGTATCTGCTAACAAATGCTTGTTCAAGTCCTTGACTAGCTCTTGACGCCGCAAATGCAGCTCCGCTTAAACCTACAAACACAAAAGAAGCAAAAAGGTATAAATTGAATTTTGGATATTTGACAATATTTTGATACAAAATACTCGTTTTTTCAAGAGAAATGCTTTGTTTTTTAATTTTTAACCAAAAATAAACAAAGGTAAATAATTGATAAACAACCCAAAGTATCATTAAAACACCTGCTGTAATGGCAACTGTATATTTAAGATTAATACTATAAAACTGCACAGTACTGTCAATTGGTGAACCAAAAAACGCAAAAAAATCACCAAGAATAATATGAGGATATTTTGTGAAATTTATCATCACATCAGGACGAATGCCTGGCTTTTTGAAATCGAAGAAATAGAGGAAGAAACAAAATACAAGAATACCTAAAAACTGAAATTTCTCACTTCGTGTTCGTGCATAAAAAATCAACGGAATAGCTGCTATAAAAGCAAACATTCCGTTTCCGTTGGTAAACATTGCCAAGAAAAACAAAAAGTTAGCTAAATAAAACGCCCATTTTTTTTGATAAAATAACAACAAGGAAAATCCCCAAAGGCCAAAAATAATTACAGTATTTGGTTGTAAGGATGTAATAGCCCAAAAGATATTTTCAATTGGTTGTGTATTGAAAATGATAAAAATAATAGGAATTAAATAGGCTAATTTGACATTTATTTCACGTAAAACCCTATAAAAAACAAAAGGAAGTATTAGCAAATAAGCTACTCCCATAAGCATCATTGTTTTGTAGTTTACTTCGCCAAATAAATGGTAACTCAGTAACGTACTTAGGCGAACGTACAAAATTCGGTGTTCGCACATTTGAGAAAACAGCAGCGTTATTTTATCGCTCACGGTTACTTGTTGCATCCAACTCGCCAAAAAACCTTCTATACCATGCCAATCGTCATTCCATCCGATATTGAAAGCATTCTGAAAAACAAACACATAAAAGACAACAATCGGCAATAAAATCAACAAGTATGTTATTAGTTTTTTATTCATGCTATATTTTGAAGAAAAAGGTTATATTTTTTCAATTGATTGAATATAATCTTGAAAATGTACCGCAGGAAGAAAGTTAAAATTGACACGGTATGAAAGTACAGTAAAAACCAAAATTAATGTGCTAAGAAACGCTTGCATCAGGATGCCAAAAAACAACAGCAATCCCCAAGCTGGAAAATGATATTCAAAAAGAAATACAAGTGAAATGCCTAAAATGGCTGTCAAAACCAATAACGAAACCGCAATCAACAAACGAACAGAAACCGTATCAATATAAACAGCTACTGCACTTAAACCATGAATCACCAAAGAAGTATAATTCATTTTAGATTTACCTGTGTAGCGTTCGCCTCGCTCCAAACCAACTGATTTGTATAACAAACGTGAGCGGATAACTCCTCCTGGATAATGATTCCAAATGTCAGAAATGTGCGTTACTTTATCTAAAAGCTTTTGTGGAATAACAGAATAATTTCCGAAGTTGATGACTTTTCCTGTTAAAAAAACAAAAATAAATTTATAAACTCTATAAAAAATCTTGAAGAAAAAGCTTTCTTTTCGTTTGGTTCGGCGGGCAAAAACTATCTCATTTGCTTTTTCCTTGATTGCTTCCTCCAATAGTATTGGTAAATGATTCGGTTGGTCTTCGCCATCAACATCCATCACAACCACTAAGTCTTGATTGCCATTTTTATTGAGGTATGAAAGTCCGATGGCTATTGATTTCTGGTGTCCTAAATTTTTATTTAAATGAATTATTTCAATCGGGTGGCCTTCCAATTTTTTAAGGTCAAATTCTAAACTCGAACAATCATCAATAACCACAATTCTGTAATCAGAATATTTAGTAGGTGAAAGTACCGTACGAATATCTTCTACGAGTTTGTACAAACAATCCCAGTCATTAAAAAGAGGAGTAACTATTGCGATTTTATGAGACATACCTCCAGTCCCTAAAGGGGAGATTTTTTTATTGTTGTTTTGCAAATTTTTCTATTCTGCAAATTTATGAAAAATTACCTTCAAGTGCTTGAATTTGTTTGTCGTAAGACATTAATGTTGCCCGAATAGTTGATTCGTATTTAAAATCTAGCCATTCGTTTACCTCACTAAACATTTGTTTTCTATTCTTCAAGAAATAAAGGTTTGTTGACGATTGAACATTACTTAATCCACCACGATGTTTTCTATAAACACCCATTGCTTCAGAGAAATAATGAATTTTCCCAGTGGCGGCCAATTGTATTACCAATGCCCAGTCGCCAGCTGCTGCTCGACTGTGCCAGTCGGCAAAATCATTTTCAAGAAAAATATTTCGATAAAGAGTCGCCGCAGTAGCTATAAACCAACGGTCTTCCAGAACATCAACAATGCTTGATGTGGTTTTCTGATTTTTGTCGTTGAAGAAATGTTCGGGCGAACCATCTTCATAAATCACTTGCATATTATGGTGACTTATGGCATAATCAGGATTGGCGTCCATAAAATCTACTTGTTTTTGCAATTTATGTGGGTCTGTCCAATAGTCATCTCCTTCGCAAAGAGCCACATAACTTCCTTTACAGGCTTTCAAAAGCCCCAAAACATTATTTCTACCCCCAAATTCTTTTGGTTCTTTTGGTCCTTGATTTTCTTTATGTAGAAAAGCACGAATGATGTTTGGGTATTTATCCACATACTCTTGAATGATTTGTTGATTATTGTCCGTAGAAGCGTCATCACCGATAACGATTTCAAAGTCAAAATTGGTTTGCTGCATCAACGCACCATCTAAGGTTTGTCGAATAAACTTTTCATGATTAAACGTTGGTACACAAACACTAACTTTTGGCGTCATAATGCAATTCAAGAACTGGTGTTTTTAAAATATTGATTTTTACGTTTAATTTCCTTTTAAACGATGAGGTAAAAGAGCAAAAAAACTGTAAACTTTGCTCAACCATTTCGGAAAAATATATTCTCTAATAATTTCTTTTTTTACTTCTTTACTTGGTTTCGCTAATAATAGATACTGAATCGCAACTGGCATTTGTTTAAAATATTTGCCTACAAATTGTTTGCTATCAAGCATCATTCGGTAATAACGTGCAATATTTTTATTAAGCGTTGTATGAAATTTATGGTTTAGTTCTTTGTCTATTCCTCTGTACATTCCAATCCGATTTTGCAGAAAGTCAGCATCTTTGTAACCATCCGTGAAACTCATACCACTATTACGGTTTTTGCGGTAAACCGACATGACTTCGTTTATATATTTAAACTTCGTTCCTCC